>JBFLZB010000037.1 GCA_040756475.1 Thermodesulfobacteriota bacterium | reverse complement strand
GCGCTCCTCGGGGAGACCCGGGTGGAGGTGGCCTTCTTGCAGATGGCGCAACCCGGCCTCGCCGCGGCGGCGGACCGGGGCGCCGCGGCCGGGGCCCGGACCGGGGTGATCGTGCCCTTCTTCCTCTTTCCGGGAGCCCACGTGCGCGACGACATCCCCCACGAGCTCGAACAACTGCGGCTCCGCCACCCCGGGGTGACCTTTTGCCTGGGGCAGGTGCTGGGCGGCCACCCCAAGCTCGCCCAGGCGGCCGCCGAGCGCGCCCGGGAGGCTCTGGCCGGCGGAGGGCTGACGTGATCGGCCCCTGGGGGTACGACCTGCGGCCCGAGGAGATCGAAAAGAAGAGCTTCGAGATCATCGCCGGGCTCGTGGACCTCTCCCCGTTCACCCCGGCCCAGGCCGCCCTGGTGCAGCGGGTGGTCCACGCCACCGGAGATCCTTCTTTTGCCGGGCTCCTGGTCTGGAGCCCCGGGGCCCTGGAGGCGGGGGCGCGGGCCCTGGCCGGGGGCAGCCCGGTCGTGACCGACGTGGAGATGGTGCGCTCGGGGGTGAGCCGCCTGCGCGCAGGGCGCTTCGGCGTAACGGTGCACTGCCGGATCGGCGACCCCGAGGTGGCCGAGGAGGCCCGCCGGCGCGGCATCACCCGGTCCATCGCGGCGGTGGAGCGGGCCGCCCGGGAGCACCCCGGCGCCGTCTTCGCCTTCGGCAACGCCCCCACGGCCCTCTTCCGGCTCCTGGAGCTCGTGGACGAGGGAAAGGCCCGGCCCGCCCTGGTGGTCGGGGTGGTGGTGGGGTTCGTGGGCGCTGCCGAGTCCAAGGAGGCCCTCATGGCCCGCACCGACATCCCCTGGGTCTCCTGCCGCGGGAACAAGGGGGGGAGCAACGTGGCGGCCGCCTGTGTGAACGCGCTCTTCAAGGCGGCCGCCGGGGAAGTCTGAACGCGATGGCTGCCAAGCGCCGTCTCCGGACCGGCTTTACCACGGGCGCCTGCGCCGCGGCGGCAGCCAAGGGGGCGACCCTCCTGCTCCTGGGCCGGTCCCCCGCCCCCACCTCTGTCTCCCTGCGCCTGCCCTGGGGCGCGCCCCATGCGGCCGGCTGGGACTTTGACCTCGTGGGGTGCACCCGAACGGGCCGTAGCGCCGAGTGCGGGGTCGTGAAGGACGCGGGCGACGACCCGGACGTGACGGACGGGGTGGAGATCCGGGCTTCGGTGTCCCGGGAAGGCTCTGCGCCCGCAGCGGCCGGCGTTGCCCCGCTGGAGATCTTCGTGGAAGCCGGCCCCGGCGTGGGCCGCGTCACCAAGCCGGGCCTCGCCCTGCCCGTAGGGGAAGCGGCCATCAACCCGGTTCCCCGGGAGATGATCCGGGGTGCGGTGGCCGATGCCCTGGCGGAAGCCGAGGTCCCGGCCCAGGGCACCCTGCGGGTGGTGGTGAGCGTACCCCGGGGAGAGGAGATCGCCGGCCGCACCCTCAACGCCCGCCTGGGCATCCTGGGGGGCCTCTCCATCCTCGGAACCACGGGCATCGTCATCCCGCTCTCCGCCGACGCCTGGCGCGCCACCGTGGACGCCGCCCTCGACGTAGCCCGCGCCGCGGGCGTCCCCTTCGTCGTCCTCTCCCACGGCCGCTCCAGCGAGAGCGCAGCCCAGGCCCTCTTCCCCGAGCTCCCGCCCGAGAGCTTCGTCCTCATGGGCGACCACGTGGGGTACTCCCTCGACGCCGCGGCCTCCCGAGGGCTCGCGGTGGTGCTGGCCGGGCAGTTCGCCAAGTTCTGCAAGGTGGCCGGTGGCTCCTTCGAGACCCACGTGAAGGACTCGGCCCTGGACCGGGGCCTCCTCCGGGACCTCCTCCGGGAGGCGGGGTTCCCGGGGCCCGACGCCGAGGCTGCCCTGGGGGCCAACACGGCCCGGGAGGTGTTCCACCGGCTCCTCGAGACCGGAGACCGGGGGGTCTTCGAGGCGCTGGCCCGCAGGGTGGCCCGGCGCGCGTCCGAGCGGATCGCACAGGGGGGGGGGCGTTCGGTTCCGGTGGCGGCCGTCCTCTTCGGGTACGACAAGGCGCTGCTGGCCCGCGGCGGGGCTCCGGCGTGACGGCTGCGCGCGGCCCCCGCGTCCACGTGATCGGCATCTCCCCGGGGGCCCGGGAGCTTCCGCCCGAGGCCAGGAGCGCCGCCTTGGGGGCGGCGCTCCTGGCGGGCGTCCCCCGCCACCTGGCCCTGGCGCCCGAGTTCGGGGGCGAGCGCTGGTCCCTGGAAGGCGAAGGCCGTCTCGCGGCCCTGGCGGGCCGCCTGGCGGCCGACCCCGAGCTGCAGGCCGCCGTCCTGGCGTCCGGGGACCCGGGCTTCTTCGGCTTCGCGGCCACGGTGCTGCGCCGCCTGCCCCCGGGGGAGGTCCGGGTCTGGCCGGCCGTTTCCTCCATGCAGCTGGCCTTTGCCCGGGCCGGGGAGCCCTGGAGCGGGGCCCGGTTCGCGAGCCTCCACGGGCGCCCCCTGGAGGAGCTCGCACCCGTTCTGGGCGCCCGGCGGGTGGGCGTCTTCACCGACTCCCGCAACACCCCGGCCCGCATCGCCCGCTTTCTGGAGGAGGCGGGCTGGGGCGGCCGGGAGATGGTGGTGGCCGAGGACCTGGGCCTGCCCACCGAGCGCGTCACCCGGGGCCCCTGCGAGGGGTTTCTCGCGTGGTCGGGCTCGGACCTCAACGTGGTCGTGCTGCTCGGCCCGGGCGACGACCCCCGGCCCCTCGGGCCCGGTCTGCCCGACGAAGGCTTCGCCCACTCCCGGGGGCTCCTCACCAAGGCCGAGGTGCGGGCCGTGGCCCTGGGCCTTCTGCGGCTCCCCCGTGCCGGGGTCTTCTGGGACGTGGGGGCCGGCTCGGGCTCGGTGGCGGTGGAGGCCTGCCTCCTCGCCCCGGGCCTGCGGGCCTACGCCGTGGAGAAGTCAGCGGAGGGCATCGCCCACGTCCGGGAGAACCGCCGCCGGTTCCGGACCGCGGGCCTCGTGCCGGTACACGGCGAGGCCCCGGGGGCGCTCTCGGGCCTGCCGGACCCGGACGCGGTCTTCCTGGGGGGGAGCGGGGGGCGCCTGGGGGAGCTCCTGGACGCCGCGTTTGGGCGCCTGCGCTCCGGGGGCACCCTGGTGACGGCCGCGGTGCTCCTGGACACCCTGGGGGAAACCGTGGGCTGGGCCCGCGCCCGCGGCCTCGAACCCGACGTAACCCAGGTGTCCTGCGCCCGGTCCCGGCCCGTGGCCGGGCGGCTGCGCCTGGAGCCCCTGAACCCGGTGAGCCTGCTTCGATTCGTCCGGGCAGCGGAGCGTGGCACGTGAGGCCCGCACCGCGCGCAGGGCAAGAAGCCGTGCGCCCCGGCGAGGTGGTCTTCGCGGGGGCGGGCCCCGGGGATCCGGAGCTCATCACGGTGCGCGGGCGCGACGCCGTGGCGGCGGCGGACGTGATCCTCTACGCCGGAAGCCTCGTGAACCCCGCGGTGCTCGCCTGGGCGTCGCCCCAGGCGCAGATCCACGACACGGCGGGCCTGGACCTCGCTCAGACCACCGCCCTGTGCCTGGCCGCCGCCCATGCCGGCAAGCGCGTGGTGCGCCTCCACACCGGCGACCCGGCCCTCTACGGCGCCATCCAGGAGCAGATCGATCCCCTGGAGGCCGCCGGCGTCCCGTGCCGGGTGATCCCGGGGGTCAGCTCGGCCTTTGCCGCCGCTGCCGCCCTGGGCACCCAGCTCACCCTGCCCGGCGCCACCCAGACCGTGATCTTCACCCGCCTGGCCGGCCGCACCCCCGTGCCCGAGGGGGAGAGCCTGGAGCGCCTGGCCGCTACGGGTGCCACCCTGTGCGTCTTCCTCAGCGTGGACCGGATCGCGGAGGTGGTGCGGGCCTGCCGGGACGGCGGGCTCCCGCAGGACACGCCCATCGCGGTGGTCTGCCGCGCCTCCTGGCCCGACGAACGGGCGGTGTGGGGCACCCTCGGGGACATCGCGGAGAAGGTGGCCGCCGCGGCCATCCGCCGCCAGGCCATGATCCTCGTGGGCGAAGCCCTGCGGCCGCGGCTCACCGGGTGGCGGGACTTCGAGCGCACCAAGCTCTACGACCCCGCCTTTTCCCACGGCTACCGCCGGGGCGAGGGATGACCCAGAGGCTCCACGAGACGCTTCCCGGGGGGCCCCTCTACGCGGTGGCCCTCACCCGCTCCGGCGTGCGGGTCGCTCGGCGCCTGGCCGCGGCCATCCCCGGCGCCGCGGCCGTCGCCCCCGAGCGCTTCGCCGGCGACGGGGTGCAGCCCCTCTCCGAGCCGGCCTCGGCCCTGCTCGCCCGGCTCTGGCCCGGGGCCGGGGGGTTCTTCCTCGTCATGGCGGCCGGCATCGCGGTCAGGGCGGTGGCGCCGCTTCTCCGGGACAAGGCCGTCGACCCCGCGGTGGTGGTCCTCGACCCCGAGGGGAGGTTTGCCGTGCCCCTGCTCTCCGGCCACCTGGGGGGGGCGAACGCCCTGGCCCGGGAAGTGGGCCGACGGCTGGGGGCCGTCCCGGTCCTCACCACCGCCACCGACGCCGCCGGTGCCCCCGCCGCCGAGGTCTGGGCGCGAGACCGGGGGCTTCGGCTCGAGGACCGGGCGGGGGTGATTCGGGTCAACGCGGCCTGGGCCAACGGGGACCCCGTGGCCGCCTACCTGGACCCGGCCCTGGGGGACCCGGCGCTCCTGGAAGAGCTCGAGCCCTTCCTCGGCCTCGTCACGGGGGACGAGGCCGAGGCCCGGGAGGCGTCCGTGGTCCTCCTGGCCGTCACCCACCGGCTCCTCCCCACCCTGGGCGCGGCCCTCACCCTTCGCCCCCCCTGCCTCACCCTGGGGGCGGGGTGTCGGGAGGGCGCCGACCCGCGGCAGGTCCTGGAAGGCGCGCGGCGGGCCCTTGAGCGCGCCGGGCTCGCCGCGGGAGCGGTGCGGCAGGTGGCGAGCGTAAACGCCAAGGCCCGGGAGCCCGCCCTGCGGGAGCTCGCCCGGGCCCTGGGGGTGCCCTACGTCACCCTCCCGCCAGAGGCCCTGGCCGCCGTACCGGTCCCCAACCCCTCCACCCGGGTCGCCCGGGCTGTGGGCACGCCGAGCGTCGCCGAGGCCGCGGCCCTTGCCGCATCACGGGGCGGCCGGCTGGTGCTGCCCAAGGTCAAGGGCCCGACCTGGACCCTGGCTGCAGCGCTGGGCCCCTGGGAGGGAGCGGGAGCCGGGGAGGGGGTGTCGGCGTTTCTCTGACAGTCGGTGGGACCCATGGGACCTATGGGACCCATGGGACCCATGGGACCCATGGGACCCGTGGGACCTATGGGTTGGATGCCCTCGGCTGTGGGCTCTCACGTTTCACCTTTCACGCCTCACTCTCACGCCTTCGACACCCGAGGATCCTCCATGCTCTTCCTCGTCGGCATCGGCCCGGGGGGCCGCCAGCACATGACCCTGCGGGCCCTCGAGGTCCTCGAAGCCTCGGACGTCATCGTGGGGTACACCCCCTACATCGCGCTCCTGGGTGACCTGGTGGGGGGCCGGGAGGTGGTCTCCACCGGCATGACCCGCGAGGTGGACCGGTGCCGGGAGGCGGTGGAGCGCGCCCTGGCCGGGCGCACCGTCGCCGTGGTGAGCACCGGGGACGCGGGGGTGTACGGGATGGCCGGCCTCGCCCTGGAGCTCCTGGCCGAGCGGGACCCCGAGGGCACCGTGCCCGTGGAGATCGTGCCCGGGGTCTCCGCCGTGCAGGCCGCCGCGAGCCTCCTCGGGGCGCCCCTCATGACCGACTTCGCCGTCGTCAGCCTCTCGGACCTCCTCACCCCCTGGGAGGCCATCCGGGCGCGGCTCCAGGCCGCGGCGTCCGCCGACTTCGTCGTAGCTCTTTACAACCCCAGGAGCCGCAAACGGGTGCGCCACCTGGAGGAGGCCTGCGCCATCCTCGCCCTCCACCGCCCGGCCGACACCCCCGCCGGTGTCGTGCGTCACGCCCTGCGCCCTGGCCAGGAAGTGCACCGCACCAACCTGGGCGAGCTCCCCGGGTGCGCCGTGGACATGATGAGCGTGGTCCTCGTGGGCAACCGCTCCACCCGCCGCCTGGGCCCCTGGCTCGTGACCCCCCGGGGGTATCGGCTTACGCGGCCGGAGGGCGACTAATCGGGCGGCTTGGGGGTGTGGCGAGTGGGGCGTCTGCGGGCGTTGCCTTGTGAGGTTGCTGCTCTTTCGGAGGGCCTTGAAACCCATCCGTACACGGGCCACGCGGCGATCCTGGGGCGGCGTCCCTATCCGGCGCAGGACGTGGAGGTGGTGTCGGGGCGGTTCGGGACGAAGGAGGGCCCGGCGCGTCGGGCGTGTTGAGAGTTCATGGCGGCGGGGCTGGAAGCCATTCCCGGAGCCTCGCGCGCCGCGCTCCGGCTTGCACCCGGAACTGCGTTCAGGTAGGAAGGGCCTCCGAACGCAGAGGCCGGAAAGCCTCCCCTGCTGCGCCGCTGTTGGAGGAATGGCGACTTGCACTGGATCGCACCGTCCGAGAAGGACACGGCCACCGACACCCTGGAGAAGCGCCTCTGGGCGGCTGCCGACCAGCTCCGGGCCAACTCGGGCCTCAAGGCCTCCCAGTACTCGACCCCCGTGCTGGGCCTCATCTTCCTTCGCTTCGCCGACGCGCGATTTGCGGCCGCACGGGCAAGGCTCGAGAAGGTCTCGGCGAGCTCTCGCCGGGGGCCGCGGGTGGACCAGCCCGACGCCTACCACGCCGAGGGCCTGCTCTTCCTGGCGCCCGACGCCCGCTTCGACTGGCTTCTGGCGCTGCCCGAGGGCGGGCAGATCGGCAGGGCCGTCAACGAGTCCATGCGGGCCATCGAGCGCGACAACCCGCAGCTCTCGGGCGCGCTGCCCAAGACCTACGAGCTCTTCACGAGCACGCTCTTGAAAGAGCTCCTGAAGAAAGTCTCCGAGATCCCCGCCAGCCTCGACTACGACGCCTTCGGCCGCATCTACGAGTACTTCCTCGGCGAGTTCGCCCGCACCGAGGGCCAGAAGGGCGGCGAGTTCTACACGCCGAGCCCCATCGTCCGGCTCCTCGTGGAGGTGCTCGAGCCCTTCCACGGCCTCGTGCTCGACCCGGCCTGCGGCTCCGGCGGCATGTTCGTGCAGAGCGCCCGGTTCGTGGCCGAGCACCGGGCCAACCCGTCGGCCGAGCTCTCGATCCACGGCCAGGAGAAGGACGCCGAGACCGTCAAGCTCTGCCGCATGAACCTCGCGGTCCACGGCCTAGAGGGCGAAATCCGCGAGGCCATCACCTACTACGAAGACCTGCACCGCTCCACGGGCCGCTTCGACTTCGTCCTGGCCAATCCCCCATTCAACGTCAACGCCGTGGACAAGGAACGCCTCGCCGGCGAGATCGGGCCGGGCCAGCGCTACCCCTTCGGGATGCCGCGGACCGACAACGCGAACTACCTCTGGATCCAGCTCTTCTACTCCGCCCTGAACGGCCGCGGCCGCGCCGGCTTCGTCATGGCCAACTCGGCCTCCGACGCCCGCGCGTCCGAACAGGAGCTGCGCCGCCAACTCGTCGAGTCCCGCGCCGTGGATGCCATGGTGGCCGTGGGGCCGAACTTCTTCTACACGGTCACCCTTCCCTGCACCCTCTGGTTCCTCGACCGGGGGAAGAAGGCCACGCCCCGGGCCGACACCGTCCTCTTCCTCGACGCCCGGCACGTCTTCCGCCAGATCGACCGTGCCCACCGCGACTGGACGCCCGCCCAGATCGGCTTCCTCGCGAACGTGGTCCGGCTCTATCGGGGCGAGGAGCCCGACTTCACCCTCGGCGGGGAGGAGGCGCGGGCGAAGCTGGAGGAGGTCTTCGGGAACAAATCGGCCTTCGCCGACGTGCCCGGCCTGTGCCGCGCCGCTACCATCGGCGAGATCGAGGCGCAGGGTTGGAGCCTCAACCCCGGTCGGTACGTCGGCGTCGCGCCCGGCGAGGAGGTCAGCGACGAGGACTTCAAGGAGAGGCTGGAGGGGCTGAACGAGGAGTTGGAGGGCCTCAACGCCCAGGCGCGGGAGCTGGAGGCGGCGATCGGGGCGAATGTTGCGGAGATGCTCGGGGCATGATGATGACAGGCGCCCAACGAATGCCGCTCGGAGATGCTGTGCGTTTTGGCAACGGCAAGGCAATCAAGCCGGGGGGATACGGGCAGTATCCGGTCTATGGATCCAACGGCATCATTGGCGGGTGCGATGCCTTCCGTCATGAAAATGGCGTAATCATCGGGCGCGTGGGTGCGTACTGCGGTTCGGTGGCCTACTGTCCCGGCAAGTTTTGGGCATCAGACAACACGCTTGTGGCCTACCCTGCTTCCGAGCAAGTAGATACTAGGTTCCTCTTCTACCTTCTCACCGATGCTCAATTGAGCCGATATGCTGGGGGCGCGGCACAACCACTTGTCACTCAAACCGTCCTGAGGGGAGTCGAGGTCCGCGTCCCCCCGCTCTCTGCCCAACGCCGCATCGCCGGAATCCTCTCGGCCTACGACGACCTGATCGAGAACAACCAGCGGCGCATCCGGATCTTGGAGGAGATGGCCCGCGCCCTCTACCGCGAGTGGTTCGTTCGCTTCCGTTTCCCCGGCCACGAAGCCGTCCCTCTGGTCGACTCACCCCTGGGGCCGATTCCGGAGGGGTGGAAAGTGAAGAGGTTCGGCGAGATTGCAGAGTCGGTGCGCAGGAACGTGTCCAAGGGCCAGTTGGAAGAACCCAGGCCTTACGTCGGTCTTGAGCACATTCCCCGGCGGTCCCTGGCGCTCGACGCGTGGGAGATGACCACCGATCTTGGGTCCAACAAGTTGGAGTTCAAGAAGGGAGAGGTTCTCTTCGGCAAGATCCGGCCGTATTTCCACAAGGTCAGCATTGCGCACTTTGACGGGCTCTGCTCGGCGGATACCATCGTCCTTCGCAGCCAGCGCCCAGAATATGATGGTCTCGTTGCTGCGGTCGCATCGAGCGACGACTTCGTAGCGCACGCCACAGCTACCTCCAACGGCTCCAAGATGCCCCGAGCCAGTTGGGAAGTCCTCGCGAATTACCCAGTGGTGATGCCCGACGGGGCCTTCCTCAAGCGGTTTTCGGACCTCTTCATCGCAGCGACAACCCAACAGCAAGCCCTCGTTCGCCAGGCCCAGAACCTCCGCCGCACCCGCGACCTATTGTTGCCGCAGTTGTTGTCTGGCCGGCTGACCGTGGCCGCGGATTGAGCGAGGCGCGCATGTTGGAGTTGGTGCTCGGGGCAGTCATCGCCATTTTCATCACGATCTTCGTGGAGAACTTGCGGAAGCCCAAACTCTCGTTCGGGCTCTCCGACCCCGTGGACCACCAGTATGAAGGACGACCCGCGAGAACGGCTCGCTACCTTCTCGTGGACGTCACGAACCGCCGCCTGCCCTGGTACGCACGTTGGATGTCCAGGGACGCCGCCCTTTCGTGCCATGCCTCCGTCAGCTTCCACCATCTGGACGGCCAGAACGTATTCGGCCGCGTCATGCCGGGCCGGTGGAGCGGCTCCACCGAGCCAATTCCGATGCAGTTCGTCCTCGGCGGGCAAGCCGGCTATCTCTTGGACCCCACACGCTTCACCGTCACTTCAGAGGTGGACATCCAGCCGGGCGAAACGAAGCGGCTGGACATCGCAGCGCGCTTCGACGATGAAGACTGCTGTTTCGGGTGGAGCAACCTGAGCTACCTCTCGAACCCCGTGTGGCGAAACCCTGACTGGAAGCTCCCGCCGGGCCGATACTTGGTGAAGGTGACGGTCGTCTGCTCCGGGGAGAAGCGCACCGGGCTGTTTCGCCTCGTGGGGGACGTGAGGCAGAGAGACTTTCGTTTGGTGCCTTCCCTCCGGGGTGACCAAGCGCGGGAGTGATGGCGCGCGAGTGAATCTGCTGCATGATCGGCAGGCATCATCACGTGGCAAGCCAGCGGAGCTATCATGCGTACGCTTGAGAAGTTGAAGATCAAGAACTTCAAGTCCATCCGCGAGCAGACCCTGCAACTTGGGCCTCTAAACGTGTTCATTGGAGGGAATGGCTCGGGTAAGTCGAACCTGATCGAGACCTTTCGATTTCTTAGAGAAGTTGTCAGTCAAAATTTGGCCGGCTACACAGCGTTGAAGGGCGGTGCCGACAACCTCCTTCACTTCGGGCGAAAGAAGTCTCCGACGATGACGATGTTTTTGGAATTTGGGGAAGGCAAGGTCTCCAATGCTTATGAAGTGACGTTAAGAGGTACCGATGAAGGGTCTTTGATTGTCTGGGAGGAAATGGCGTATTACCACGAAAAGGACAAGTACAAGGCGCCCTACGACCGACGCGTCGCAGCGGTATCGGCAGAGTCGAAGCTCCGACAGGTTGACCACATCTGTGCGCGACAAGTCATGAGAGACCTCGATGGTTATCGCGTCTATCACTTCCACGACACGAGCGACACCGCGGCCGTAAAGGGCGTGTGCGACATTGAAGACAACCGTTTTCTGCGACCCCAGGCGGAGAACCTGCCCGCATTCCTCTATTGGTTACAGGAGAAGAAACCCGACCATTTTGCCGTCATCCAGGATACCGTTCGCCAGATCGCACCCTTCTTCGACACCTTCGTGCTCTCGCCGTCGAGGCTCAACGAGTCGAAGATCCGGCTGGAATGGAGGGAGAAGGGAAGCGATGCCTATTTCAACGCGTCCTCCCTCTCGGACGGGACCCTTCGCTTCATCTGTCTCGCCACTCTCCTGCTGCAACCCACGTTACCCGCCGTGGTGCTTCTCGACGAGCCAGAACTCGGCTTGCACCCGGCCGCCGTGGCTTTGCTTGCTGAATTGCTGTCGTCTGCCGCAACGCGTACGCAGGTCATGGTCGCCACGCAGTCGGTGACGCTTGTGAATCAGTTCGAGCCCGAGCACGTCTGGACCGTCGAGCGAGAGGGGTCCGAGAGTGTATTCCGGCACCTCACCCACGCAGACATGAGCGCATGGCTGGATGACTACGCGCTCGGAGAGCTCTGGGAGAAGAACGTCTTGGGGGCTCGGCCGTGAGCAAGAGAGTCTTCATCCTCGTCGAAGGTCAGACTGAAGAGCGCTTCGTCAAGGATGTTCTCGCGCCTGCATTCTTCGGAAGGGACCTCTATTTCTACCCCACGATCCTTGTCACCAAGCGCGTCAAAGATGGTCCAAACTTCAAGGGTGGGGTGACTACCTTTGCCAAGTTCAGGAACGATGTACGGCGACTTCTGCAAAGCTCAGGCGACGCGCTGGTGACCACCCTCTTGGATTACTATGGGTTGCCGACCGATTTCCCTGGGATGGACAGCCGTCCAGGCCGAGGACCGATCGAACGCGTGACCCACGTCGAACGAGCGGTAGCTGAGCACCTCGGCAATCCACCGAACTTCGTCCCGTTTCTCGCGCTGCACGAATTCGAAGCGTGGTTGTTCTCCGCGCCGGAGGAGTTGCCCCGGGTGCTCACCGCCATGGACAAACTGCCTCAATTCGCGGCTATTCGAGAAGGTGTGGCTTCTCCGGAGGAGATCAACGAACGCCCCCAATTCGCACCGTCAAAGAGGATCGCGACCCTGTTCCCGAGTTATCGAAAGGTCCTTCATGGGCCGACGGCAGCGGGGCGCATCGGACTGGACCGTATTCGGAAAGACTGTCCTCATTTCGACGCTTGGATCAAGAGATTGGAAGAGTTTGTGGTTGCATGAGCGGCGGCATTCGGCTTCCCGGGAGAACAGCGAGAGGAGAAGGTCCGTGTTATCCGCCGGCATGCATTTCGAGAGCGATGCCCAAGAAGGCTGATGCCGCCCCGGCTGGGACGGCATCGTAACTCCTTCTGCGCGTGGCAGATGAGCTGACGGCAGTATCGACCGGCGAGGCGGAAAGCGCAAGGCCCGAAGATCCGTTCGTGAATCTGCCCGAGCCTCTTGGGGAGCGACGGGAGGTCCCGGACCTTTGGGCCGAGCAGAGGTACCAAACCCTGAGTGGGGGTAGGAATGAGGGTATCAACTCCTGAACTACGTATCAAACTGAGTACTGAGGGACACTATCGCCCATGACCCCTCGCCCCTACTCCGAAGACCAGCTCGTCGAGCAGCCCGCCCTGGCGCTCCTCTCGGAGCTCGGGTGGCAGACGGCGTCGACGGGTCAAGAGATCCTCGGGCCGTGGGGAACCTTCGGGCGAGAGACAAAGAGCGAGGCGGTGTTGGCCCCGCGGCTCCGGGCCGCGCTGGAGCGGCTGAACCCCTATGTCCCGCCTGAAGCCCTGGCGACCGCCCTGGACGAGCTGACCCGCGACCGCTCGGCGCTCAGCCTCGCGGCCGCGAACCGCGAGGTGTACGGCCTGCTCAAGGACGGCGTGCCCGTCTCGGTGCCCGACCGGGAGGGCGGCGGGCAGCGGCCGGAGCGCGTGCGCGTGATCGACTGGCGGAACCCGGCCGCCAACGACTTCCTGGCCGTGTCGCAGATGACCTTCGCCGGTCCCCTCTACACCTGCCGGCCCGACGTGGTGGGCTTCGTCAACGGCCTGCCGCTCGTGGTCGCCGAGTTCAAGAAGCCCGGCGTCCCAGCTCGGCAGGCCTTCGACGAGAACCTCACGAGCTACAAGCACCCGCAGAACGGCGTCCCCGCCCTCTTCTGGTTCAACGCCCTCCTCCTGGCTTCGAACGGCACCGACAGCCGCGTGGGCTCCCTGACTGCCGATTGGGACCGGTTCTTCGAGTGGAGGCGGGCGGAGAGCGAGGACGAGCCCCGGCGCGTGTCGCTGGAGACGATGCTCCGCGGCACCTGCGATCGGGCGCGGCTCCTGGATCTCGTCGAGAACTTCACCCTCTTCTCCAGCCGCAAGGCGGGGCTCGCGAAGGTGCTCAGCCAGAACCATCAGTTCCTCGGCGTGAACCGCGCCATCGCATCCATCCTCTCGGCCCGCCGGGCCGGCCACGGCCGCGGGGGCGTGTTCTGGCACACCCAGGGTTCGGGCAAGAGCTTCTCCATGGTGTTCCTCGCCCAGAAGGTCCTGCGCCGGGTCCCGGGCAACTGGACGTTCGTGGTCGTGACCGACCGCGTGGAGCTCGACGAGCAGATCGCCAAGACCTTCAAGGCCTGCGGCGCCGTGAGCGAGGCCGACGCCGCCGAGTGCCACGCGGCAAGCGGCGCTCACCTGCGGGACCTCCTGCGGGGGAACCACCGCTACGTGTTCACCCTCATCCACAAGTTCCAGACCCCGGAACTCCTCTGCGACCGGCGCGACGTCGTCGTCCTCACCGACGAGGCGCACCGGACGCAGTACGACACCCTGGCCATGAACCTGCGCGCCGCTTTGCCGAACGCGCTCTTCCTCGCCTTCACGGGCACGCCGCTCATCGTTGGCGAGGAGCGCACCCGGGAGGTCTTCGGCGAGTACGTCTCCATCTATGACTTCCAGCAGTCGGTGGAGGACGGGGCCACGGTCCCGCTCTATTACGAAAGCCGGACGCCGGCGCTTCGGCTCGAGAATCCGGACCTGAACGAGGACCTCTACGACCTCATCGAGGCTGCGGACCTGGACGAGGCCCAGGAGCGACGGCTGGAGCGCGAGCTGGGGCGGCAGTATCAGCTGATCACCCGCGACGACCGGCTGGAGACCGTTGCGCAAGATGTGGTCCGGCACTTCCTGGGGCGGGGTTTCCAGGGCAAGGCGATGGTCGTTTCGATCGACAAGGCCACGGCGCTCCGGATGCACGACAAGGTGCGGAGGCACTGGCAGGCCGAGCGGGAGCGGGTGGAGAAGAGTCTCGCGGAGCTTACGAGGTACGGCGGCCCCTACGATCCCGAGGCGGTGCGGGAGCTGCGCCGGCGGCTCGAGGTGCTCACCACTGCCGACATGGCGCTGGTGGTGTCGCCCGGCCAGAACGAGATCGAGCAGATGAGGGCCCTGGGCCTCAACATCGCGCCCCACCGACGGCGGATGAACGACGAGGAACTGGACGAGAAGTTCAAGGACTCGGCGGACCCGCTGAGGCTCGTGTTCCTCTGCGCCATGTGGCTCACGGGCTTCGACGTCGAGTGCTGCTCGACGATCTATCTCGACAAGCCCATGCGCAACCACACGCTCATGCAGACCATCGCCCGGGCCAACCGCGTCTTCCCGGGCAAACGGAGCGGCCTGATCGTGGACTACGCCAACGTCTTCGCCTCTCTGGAAAAGGCGCTCGCGATCTACGGAGCCGGCCGTGCGGGGGCGGCGCCGGTGCGGGACAAGGCGGCCCTGGTGGACGAGCTGCGGCAGGCGGTGGATGTCGCGATTGGGTTCTGCGGCCGGCACGGGGTCCGCGTGGAGGAGATCGAGTCAGCCCAGGGACTCGACCGACTCACCGCCGTCGGCGAGGCCGTGAATGCCCTGATCTCGCCCGATCCCCTGCGGCGTGAGTTCCTCGGGCACGAGCGGTTGGTGCGAGCGCTCTTCCAGGCCGTGAAGCCAGACCCGGCGGCACTGGACCTTCAATCCCCGGCGTCCTGCCTGGGGATGATCGCCGACGCGATCCGCGTGGAGACGGGGGACGGCCCGCCCGCCGACCTCTCCCAAGTGCTCGCCGACGTGGGCCGCCTGCTCGACCACTCCGTCGCCGCCGAGGACCTGACACCGCCGGAGCGGGGCGCGGCCATCGACCTCTCGAAGATCGACTTCGAGGCACTCGCTGGGCGGTTCGAGAAGTCGAAGGGGAAGAAGGTTGACCTGGAGCGGCTCAAGGCGGCAATCCGGGCCCGGCTAGAGCGGCTGGTCCGGCAAAACCGGACGCGCGCTGACTACCTCGCGAAATTCGAAGAGCTCATCGAGTCGTACAATGCCGGAAGCCGGAACATCGACGAGCTCTTCCGCGAGTTGGTGGAGTTCAGCCGGTCGCTGACCGAGGAGGAGCAGCGCCACCTGCGCGAGCGCCTCACGGAGGAGGAGCTGGCGGTGTTCGACCTCCTCACCCGTCCTGGGCCGGAGCTCACCGCCGCGGAGCGCGAGGAGGTGAAGAAAGTGGCCCGCGACCTCCTGGCCCGCGTCAAGGGCGCCCTCAGCGTCGACTGGCGCCTCAAGGCCCAGGCCCGCGCCCAGGTTCGGCTCACCATCGAGGACCTCCTGGATGAAGGCCTCCCCCGCGCCTACACGCCGGAGCTCTACCGGGCCAAGGTGGGGGCGGTGTTCGAGCACTTCTACGAGGGCCATCCGAAGCGCGTGGCAGCAGCCTATTCCTCGGCGTGACCGTTACTTGTTCCTCCAGCACGCGAGCCGGGTCGTGGGGGCCGAGGATGGGGATACCGACGCCATCATCGGCTTTCGCCGGAGAGCGACGGATTGAGCGGCGTGGGGGGGTGGTGGCGACGGGCTTGACGGAGCTCGAAGCATACGTTGGGGCCGCTTTTACGACCGCATATTCGAGAACCGGCAGAGGGGGACCATCAGGAGCTCGTCACCCTCGAGGAAGTACAAGTGGTCGAGGCCCTGGAGGAGGCGCGGGGTTTCGTGGCAGAAATGCGGCGCATCCTGGATCGTTAGGAATCGGGCAGGTCTTTCTCCAGCCGGACCTACCGATGCCCGTGCCGGTGGTGGAGATCGGGGGTGTGGGGGTGGCGGTGCAGGAGGGGCGGGTGGCCGTGGGGGTGGGCGTGGGGCTCCGGGTCGTCGCCGTCGGGGTGGAGGTGGCGGTGGTGGTCGTCCCGGGCGTGGGCGTGGGCGTGGGAAGGAGCCGCGTGGCGGTGCCCGTGGAGGTGGCGCTCCGCGAGGTGCAGCCCTACGCCCAGGGCCGTGAGGAGGCCCCCGAGGATCAGCGCTCCGCTCAGTCTCTCCCCCGGGAAGAGGAGCGCCGCCCCGGCCCCGGCGAAGGGCGCGACGGAGAAGTACGCCGCCGTGCGCGCCGCCCCCAGGTAGCGAAGGGCCCGGACGTAGAGCACGAGGCTCGCGCCGTAGCCGGCCAGTCCCACCGCCGCCGCCGCCGCGGCCGTGCCCAGGCCGGGGAGCTCTTGCCCCGCGGCCAGGCCCAGGGCCAGGCTCGCGCCGCCCCCGGCCAGGCCCTTGGCTGCCGCCACGGCAAAGGGGTCACCCCCCGAGACCTTCCGCGTCAGGTTGTTGTCCGCCGCCCAGGCCAGGCACGCCCCCGCCACGGCGAGGGCTCCCCACGACAGGGGCAGCGCCGCCCCGGGCTCCCACGCCAGCACCAGGGCCCCCGCCCCGATGGCCGCCATGCCCGCCGCGAGCCGGCGATCCCCGTGCTCCCCGAAAACCGCCCAGGCCAGCGCCGCCGTGAAGACCCCCTCGAGCGAGAGCAGGAGCGAGGCGGCGGCGGCGGAAATGCTGCGCAGCCCCACCAGGAGGAGGACCGGGGCCGCGACCCCGCCCGCGAGCACGGCACCCCCGAGCCACGGCAGGTCCGCCCGGGAGAGGGGGGCTTCGGCGGGGATCTTCGGTCCCCCCACGCGGGACCCCAGCCGCCAGGCCAGAGCCCCGAGCCCGGCCCCCCCGTACAGCAGGCCCGCCAGCAGCAGGGGCTCGGCCCGGTGGGCCAGGAGCTTGACGAAAGGGGTGCTCGCCCCGAAGAGGGCAGCCGCGGCGAGCGCCAGCCAGAAGGCGGAGTGCGGGCCGCCCGCCACGGACTGACCTCTCCCGGCCTCGGGGCTTCGAGCTGCGGCTACACGAGCCGGAGCCCGGCGGCCTGCCACCCCGGAACGCCTCCCGCCAGGGCCTTGCTGTGGACGAAACCCAGCGCGATGTTCTCTGCCGCCCGACCGGCGGCCGTGGCCTCCTGGGGTCAGGCGCAGTAGAAGATCACCTCCCGGTCCTTCGGCAGCGACGGGCGCAGACGCAGGAACTCCTGGTAGGAGAGCGCCCCCTCCAGGTGCATGGCGGCGAACTTCTGCGGGTCGTCGTAGCCGCACACGAGCAGCGCCGCGCCCGAGGCCACGCGGGCTCGGGCTTCGGCGGGGGGGATGCGGGGGACGTCTGCCATGGGAACCTCCGATTCATGAGGGTCTGGGACGCGACCATTCGCGATGGTCCTCCAGTGTTGCGTCCCGCGGCCCGCCGTCAAGGCGCCAGTCTCCAGGGACACCTCCATCCACCACCTAGGTGGCGAGCGGGGTCCGGGAGCCCCTGCGCTCCGCCCCGCAATCCGCGACATTCGGAAAGAGCGTCTCCAAGGGAGCTGGTGCGCCGAGCCGTACCGATTTCGGTCGGGCTGCCGTGGATCGATCGAGGCGGCACGGGGCTGCGCTCCGGGGCTCTCGGACCCCGCCCCTTGACGTTCTTCGGCCCCCCCTGCTACAAGCCGATCTCGTCGGAAAGCCCCCCGTTCCCGGAGGTCGCCCATGAAATCCCGCACCCTGGCCGCTTCGATCCTCGCCCTCTCTCTGGCACTGGCCGCACCGTGCTTCGCCGCCCTCAAGATCAACCTGGGGGTCGTCACGAAGCCCGGATCGGCCCAGAACATCGTGGCGGACAAGTTCAAGGAGCTCGTCGAGGCGCGCTCGAAGGGGGAGATCGAGGTCAAGATCCACCACTCGGCCTCCCTGGGAAACGAGACCGAGATCCTGCAGCAGATCCAGATGAACACCGTCCAGATGGGGATCATCACGAGCGGGCCCTTCGACACCTTCGACCCCATCGCCCGGGTCATCGACTACCCCTTCCTGTTCCAGGACAACGCCCAGGCCGACGAAATCCTCGACGGGCCCCTGGGACAGGAGATCCTCACCTCCCTGGAGGGCTCTGGATTCAAGGGGCTCGCCTTCTCGGAAAACGGCTTTCGGCACCTCACGAACAAGAAGCGCGCGGTCCGGGGGCCCGACGACGTCAAGGGCCTGAAGATCCGCGTGATGGAGTCGGCCCTGCACAAGGCCATCTGGCAGGCCCTGGGCGCGAACCCCACCCCCATGCCCTGGCCGATCTACAGCGAGCTCGAGCAGGGAGTGATCGACGGGCAGGAGAACCCCCTGTGGGTCGTCGAGGTCTACAAGATGTACGAGGTGCAAGACCACCTGTCCCTCACCCGGCACGTGTACTCGGCCCACATCGACGTGGCGAGCCTCCAGTGGTGGAGCTCGCTCAAGCCCGAGCAGCAGCGGCTCCTCCAGGAGGCCATGGTGGAAGCCGCCCGGTACCAGCGGGCCGAGAACCGGGCCGCCGACGCCGGGCGCATCGCCTTGGCCAAGGAAAAGGGCATGCAGGTCGAGGAGAACCCCGACATCGCCGCCTTCCGGACCCGGGTGGCGGAGCTCAAGGACCTGGAGCTCTTCCGCAGTCCCAAGGTCCAGGACCTCTTGCAGCGGATGCTGGCGGCGGTCCAGTAGGAACGCTGGCCAGCGGGGGCGGGGGGTTATACCGCCCCCCCGGGCCGTAGGGTGGGGCCCGTGGGCGCACTGGAGGTGCTGAGCCGGCACCTGAACCGGGGGATCGAGGCCCTGCTCGTGGTCCTGGGAGCCTCCATGTCCACCGTGGTGGCTGCCCAGGTATTCAGCCGCTACGCGCTGAACTACTCGCTGTTCTGGTCCGAGGAGCTCGCCCGCTATCTCCTGGTGTGGCTCTCGTTCCTGGGGGCCACCGTGGCCTACTATCGGGGGCTCCATCCCGGGGTCGACGCCGTCTACGCGCGGCTCCCGCCGGGGGCCCGGCGGGCCGCCTCGGTCGCCGTGCATCTGGCCTCGCTCCTGCTCTTCGGGATCATGGTGGTCTACGGGTGGCGGTTCGCCCACTTCGTGCGGTTCCAGATCTCGCCGGCCCTCCACGTGCCCAAGTGGATTCCCCACGCCGTCCTCCCCCTGAGCGGCGCCGTGCTGGCGCTCCACGCGCTCGGCTTCCTGATTCGGGAGCTGGGAAGGCGCCCCCGTGACCGCTGAGATCCTTCTCGGGAGCCTGGCGCTCCTGTTTGCCCTCAACGCCCCCATCGCCATCGCCATCGGGGTGGCCTCGATCCTGGCCATCCTGGCCCAGGGGTCCTTCTCCCCCATGATGGTGGTCCAGAAGATGTTCGGGGGCACCGACTCCTTCCACCTGCTCGCGGTTCCCCTCTTCATGTTTGCCGGGGTGCTCATGGAGCGGGGCGGCATCAGCCGCCGGATCATCGACTTCGCCAACGCGCTCGTGGGGTGGCTGCCCGGGGGGCTTGCCGCCGTCACCATCGTCTCGGCCATGTTCTTCGCCGGCATCTCGGGCTCGGCCGCGGCCGACGCCGCCGCCGTGGGCGCCATCCTCATCCCGGCCATGAAGCGGTCCGGCTACGACTCGGACTTCGCTGCCGCCGTGCAGGCTTCCGGGGGCTCCATCGGCGTCATCATCCCCCCGTCGATCCCCATGATCATCTTCGGGTTCCTCACGGGGGCCTCCATCGGCCAGCTCTTCGCCGCGGGCATCCTGCCGGGGCTCCTGATCGGCATGAGCCTCATCGGGGCCGCCACCGTCATCTCGCGCCGCCGCGGGTACGCCGCCACCCAGGCCTTCTCCCTGGCCGAGGTGGGGCGCACCCTGCGCAAGGCGCTGCTCGCGCTGGGGGCTCCGGCCATCATTTTGGGGGGCATTCTCCTCGGGGTCTTCACCGCCACCGAGTCGGCGGCCGTGGCGGTCGTCTACGCCCTGGCGGTAAGCCTCCTCGCCTACCGGGAGCTCAAGGTCTCCGACCTCTACGCGGTCTTCCGCGACGGCGCCGTGACCTCGGCCATCGTGATGTTCATCATCGCCACCGCCTCGGTCTTCTCCTGGATCGCGGCCATCGAGGACCTCCCCGCGGCGCTGGCGGGAACGCTCCTCGGCCTCACGACGGACCCCGTCCTCCTGCTCCTCCTGGTGAACGCCGTCCTCCTCATCGCCGGCACCTTCGTGGAGACCACCGCCGCGCTGATCCTCCTCGTGCCCATGATCACCGCGCTCGTGCCGAGCCTGGAGATCGACCTGGTGCAGCTCGGGGCCATCGTGGTCGTGAACCTCGCCATCGGCATGCTCACGCCTCCCATGGGAATCTGCCTCATCGTGTCCTGCTCCATCTCGGGCGACACCATCGGGGCCGTGAGCCGCCGGATCGTCCCCTTCCTGTTCGTGCTGCTCGTCGATCTGCTCCTCATCACCTACTGGTCTCCGCTGACTACCTGGCTGCCGTCCCTCATGCGGCGCTGAGGCGGGCCCGCAGGAAGCGGGCGCAAAGACCCCTCAGTACCGAAGCTCCCCCTGGAAGAGCTCCTCGGCGGCGGCGGGGTCCAGCAGCAGGGGGCCCGCCTCCAGGCCGGCCGCCAGGGCGGCCAGGGAGTAGGGGTTCAGGCGCGAGGTTGAGCCCCGGCGGTACGCCACCAGTTGGCCTTCGGGAAGCCCGGCCAGGTCCAGTGCCCGGCGGAAGGCGTCGTCCAGATACCCGACCCGGTCGATCATGCGCAGTTCCAGCGCCCGCCGCGCCGTGAAGGGCGCCCCCGTGGCCATCGTCTGCAGATCGGCCTCGGTCGCGCCGGCGCGGGCGGTCCGCACGGCTTCGAGGAACCGCGCCTGGAACTCCCCGACGATGCCGTCCAGGGTAGCCTGCTCCTCAGGGGTAAGGGGCCGGAGCGGACTCAGGATGTCCTTCTGGGGGCCCGACCGGGTCACCTCGCTACGCACGCCCCACCGGTCCAGGAGGCCCGAGGCGTCGAACTTCGCCACGAAGACCCCCACGCTCCCCACCAGGGCCGCGGGCAGGGCCACGATCTCGTCGGCCGCGAGCGCCGCGTAGTACCCGCCGGACAGCCCCTTCTCCACGATCACGGCAACCGCCGGCAGCCCCCTGTCCTCCCGGAAGCGGCGGATCTCGTGGTGGAGCACGTCGCTCGCTCCCACCGTTCCGCCCGGGGAGTCGATCCGAACGAGCAGCGCCTTGACCCGGGGGTCCTTGCGGGCCCGGTCCAGGTCGGCCCGCACCCGGGCCGGCAGGCTCTCTGCCTCGGAGAACCCCGGCAGCCCCCGGGGCGGCCGGAACGAAAGAAAACCCGAGACGTCCAGCAGGAGGACCTTGGCCGCCCCCTCCCCGAGCACGGTGACCTCCCGCGGCTCCGCCGGGACTCCCCCGGGCAGGCGGATCACGGCACAGGCAGGCAGGAGCAGGACGGCCGTCAGGGAGAGGCAGAGCGGGCGTCGCATGGGGCCTCCGCACGGGAAAAGGGCAGAAGGGACCTGGCCGGAAAGGGTACCCCGGGGAGGCAGGGACAGCGAGAACTTGCCGGCAGGGCTTGGCGTTGGCCGTGGCCAGCCCCACTTCGCGCGGGTGCCGTCCCGGGTGCTCGGCCTGGGGACAGGATCCCCTTGCAACGCGCTCCGTGTGGGCTCACCATCCCGCTCCGCCCCCGCGTCTCGCCCCCCGCTCCGGGAGGCCCGGCGGGCGCGCCTGGAGCCCCGTGCGCGCCGTACTCGCCTTTCCGCCCCATGCGAGCCCCACCTACGTACCCCTCGGGGTCGCGGCCCTCGTTGGCCATGCGCGGGCCCGGTGCCCCTCCTGCGACCTGACCGCGCGCGACCTCAACCTCACAGCCTGGGAGCGGGTGGCGCAGGCGCTCCCCGGCGGCTCCGGGTTCGTGGCTTTTCTGCGAGGCCGCGAGGGCAACTTCTTCGACCGCTGCGCCTACGCCTTCCACCAGGAGACCTGGCGCGCCGGCGACGCCGCCTTCGCGCGCCTGTGCGGAGAGGTCAAGGCCTACCTCGACGCCGGGCAGGCCCCTTTGGACCTCCTCGCGCTCCTGGACGCCCTGGCCGACGAGGTGCTCGGGGGCGACCCCGAGCTCGTGGGCGTCTCCCTCCTCGCCCTGGGGCAGCTGCCCTGGGCGCTGGCCCTGGCCCGCCGGGTCCGGGAGCGGGCGCCGGCGCTGGCGCTGTGCGGAGACGAGGGGCGGCGGGCAGGCCCCCGCATCGTCTTCGGCGGCGCGGCGTGCTCGGCGCTGCAACCCGAGGAGCTCCTGGCGGCATGTCCCTTCGTGGACGGGGTGGTCCTGGGGGAAGGCGAAGCGGCCTGGGAGGCCCTGTGCCGGGGGTTGCCCGACCGGGAGGTTCCGGACCTCGCCTACCGCAGCGGGGGCGGTGTGGCCCGAAACCGCCCGGCGCCGGCTGCCCCCCTGGAGGCACTCGCCCTGCCCGATTTCTCCGCCCTGCCCCTGGAGCGGTACTTCAACCCCTCGCCGGTGCTCCCGGTCCTCGCCTCCCGGGGGTGCAAGTGGCGCCGGTGCCGGTTTTGCGCCCACACCACGTCCTTTGGCGGGTATCGCGCCCCCCTGGCCGCCCGCTGCGCCCGGGAGCTGGAGGCCCTCCACACCCGCTACGGGGCGCGCCACTTCTACTTCGCCGACCTCTACGTGGACGCCCCCGACCTCGCGGCCCTCTCCGACGAGCTGCGGACCCGGGGATGCGACCTCTCCTTCCACGCCCTCGGCCGCCCCACGGCCGACTACACCCCCGCGCGCCTGGAGACGCTCGCCGCCGCCGGGTGCCGGTGGATCAGCTGGGGCGTGGAGAGCGGCAGCCAGCGCCTCCTGGACGTGGCGGGCAAAGGGACCCGGGTGGAGACCGTGGAGGCGGTGCTCCGCGACGCCCACGCCGCCGGGGTCTCGAACCTGGCCATGATGATCTATGGCCTGCCCACCTCCGGAGACGAAGACCTGGGTGCCACGCTGGCCTTCCTGGAGCGGGTCTACCCCCACGTGGGAGCCTTCACCGCGAGCGCCTTCGCCCTCTTCGAGGGCACCGGCTTCGCCCGCAGGGCCGAGCGCTACGGTCTGATCCCCCGGGGCCGCCAGGAGGAGGTGCGGGTCGCGGGAAAGCCCATCCACTCCACCCGCCTCGACTTCCGCGAGCGGGCCGCCGACGGCTCGGCGCGCCCCCCCCGGGGCACCGTGGAGGTGGGAGAGTGGGTACGGCGGCGCCGGTGGCTCGGCGAGGTGCCCTTCCTGGAAGGGATCGCCTGCGAGCACTACCTCCTCCACGTCTCCCCCCACCGCACCGGCCGCGCCCGCCCCCCCGTGGAGCCGCCGCGAAGGGCGGCGTGAGGCGTGCGAGCCGCTGCGCGCGCCACCCCCGATCACCCCCAGCCGACAGACCTACGGGCCGGCACCAGTTGACTGGGCTTCAGGGGTTAGCCATAGTGGCCTAAGCAGACCGATCTCGGATCCGAAGTCGCGAGGCCGCCATGGGCACACCAACGATCGTCAACATGCACGAAGCGAAGACCAAGCTGTCCGAGCTGGGTCGGCGGGTGTGGGAGGGCGAAGAGATCGTCATCGCCAGGGCTGGAGAGCCCTACCTGGATCTCGTACCTCACCGATCCACGCGGCAGGATAGAACGCCGGGGCGGTGGGCGGGGCGGCTCTGGATTGCGGAGGATTTCGACGAGACCGACGCCGAGACGATCGCCGCTTTCGAGGGTGCTCAACAAGAGGAAAGCGGATGAGGCGGCTATTGCTCGACACCCACGTGCTCCTGTGGTGGCTTGCCGGCGATCCCAGGATCGGCCCAAGAACCTTGCGTCTCATTCGGGACGGGAAGAACGCGGTGTTCGTCTCTGCGGCCTCCGCTTGGGAGGTGTCCATCAAGAAGGCGCAAGGAAAGCTGACGACGCCGCGGGAAGACCTCGGCGTCGCCATTGCAGAAGAGGGATTCGTGCCTCTTCCCATCACGGTGCCCCACGGGGAACGAGCCGGCGGGCTTCCGCCTCTACACCGTGATCCGTTTGACCGGATGCTCGTCGCTCAGGCCCAAGAGGAAGTCCTGGAGGTCGTGACCATCGATCCGGCCATTTCACGGTACGGGGTGCCGACGGTGGACGCCGCGGCGTGAGCGGGACCGCGATTCCCATAAAGGGGGCTTGGCACGGGCGCCCTTGCCCGGCCTGTGGGGCTGTGCTAGCTTCCGGCCCTTCCCGGGAGCGAGAGAAGAAGAATTTCCAGCGAGGAGCACGGCATGAAGATCGGCCGCGAGGAGGTGCTGCACGTGGCGCGGCTCGCCCGGCTCACCTTTTCCGAGGAAGAGGTGGGCGCGTTGGCGGAGCAGCTCTCGTCGGTGCTGGAGTACGTGGAGGCGCTGGCGGAGCTCGACGTGGAGGGGGTGGAGCCCATGTCCCACGTGCTGGAGTACCCCACGCCCATGCGGGAGGACATCGCCCGGCCCTCGCTCCCGCGCGAAGCGGCGCTCGCCAACGCTCCCGACGCGGAGCAGGGTTGCTTTCGGGTGCCCAAGGTGATCGAGGCCTGACATGGCCAAGCTCGTATCCCGCACCGCGAGCGAGCTGCGCCGCCTCCTCGACGCCCGGGAGGTCACCAGCGAGGAGGTCACCCGGGCGTACCTGGAGCGCATCGAGGCGGTGGACCCCCAGATCGGGGCGTACCTCACGGTGACGCCCGAGGCGGCCCTGGACGCCGCCCGGGAGGCGGACCGGCGGATCGGCCGGGGGGAGGCCGGTCCCCTGACGGGAATCCCCGTGGGGCTCAAAGACCTCCTGTGCACGAAGGGGGTGCGCACCACCTGCGGCTCGAAGATGCTGGAGGGCTTCGTCCCCCCCTACGACGCCACCGCGGTGGTGCGCCTGCGGGAAGCGGGGGCGGTGGTGCTGGGCAAGCTCAACATGGACGAGTTCGCCATGGGCTCGTCCAACGAGAACTCGGCCTTCGGCCCCGTCCGAAACCCCTGGGACCCGGAGCGGGTGCCGGGGGGATCGAGCGGAGGGAGCGCCGCGGCCGTGGCCGCCCGGCTCGCCGCGGCCACCCTGGGCTCCGACACCGGGGGCTCCATCCGCCAGCCGGCGGCGTGCTGCGGCGTGGTGGGCCTGAAGCCCACCTACGGGCGGGTGAGCCGGTACGGCCTCATCGCCTTTGCTTCGAGCCTCGACCAGATCGGCCCCTTTGCGCGGGACGTGGCCGACGCCTCGCTGCTGCTCCAGGCCATCGCGGGCCACGATCCCCTGGACTCCACGAGCGCCGCCGAGCCGGTGCCCGACTACGGCGCGGCGCTCGCGGCGGGCGCCCGGGGGCTTCGGGTGGGGGTGCCCCGGGAGTACTTCGTGGAGGGCACCGACCCCGAGGTGGCCGCTGCGGTGCGGCGCGCCATCGACGCGTACCGGGAGCTCGGCGCCGAGGTGCGGGAGGTGAGCCTGCCCCACACCCGGTACGCCGTGGCGGCGTACTACCTACTCGCCACGGCCGAGGCGAGCTCGAACCTGGCGCGCTACGACGGCGTGAAGTACGGGCTGCGGGTGGAGGCGGACGACCTCCTGGCCACCTACTGCGCCACCCGGGCCCGGGGGTTCGGGGCAGAAGTGAAGCGCCGCATCATGCTGGGCACCTACGCCCTCTCGGCCGGCTACTACGACGCCTACTACCGGCGGGCACAAAAGGTGCGGGCGCTGGTGGCGCGCGACTTCCGGGAGGCCTTCGCCCAGGTGGACGTGATCGCGTGCCCCACGGCGCCCACGCCGGCGTTTCGCTTCGGCGAGAAGACGGAAGACCTCCTCGAGATGTACCTCTCCGACATCTTCACCATCCCCTGCAACCTGGCGGGCCTGCCCGGGCTCTCGCTTCCCTGCGGATTTGCGCAGACGGGGCTCCCCATCGGCCTTCAGCTCCTGGCCGCGCCCTTCGCCGAGCCCACCCTGCTGCGGGCCGCCCACGCCTACGAGCAGGCCGCCGGCTACCCCAACCGCACGCCCGAGCGATAGGAACCCGCCATGGACTGGGAACTCGTCATCGGCCTCGAGGTCCATGCCCAGCTGCTCACGGCAACCAAGATCTTCTGCGGCTGCTCCACGGCCTTCGGCGCCGAGCCCAACTCTCAGGTCTGCCCGGTGTGCCTGGGCCTGCCCGGCGCGCTTCCGGTCCTGAACCGCCAGGTGGTGGAGCACACCCTCAAGGTGGCGCTCGCCACCCACTGCACCGTGGCGCCCCGGAGCCGCTTCGCCCGGAAGAACTACTTCTACCCGGACCTCCCCAAGGGCTACCAGATCAGCCAGTACGAGCTCCCCATCCTGGAGCACGGGTTCCTCACGGTGGAGGACGACGCGGGAAACCCCAAACGCATTGGCATCACCCGCATCCACATGGAGGAGGACGCGGGCAAGCTCCTCCACCCCGAGGGGCCCGGCGCGGGCGGGCGGGAGCACAGCCTCGTGGACCTGAACCGCGCCTGCGTGCCGCTCATCGAGATCGTGAGCGAGCCGGATCTCCGCTCGCCCAAGGAGGCCTCCCAGTACGTACGCAAGCTCCGGGAGATCCTCGTGTACCTCGGGGTGTGCGACGGGAACATGAACGAGGGGAGCCTGCGGGCCGACGCCAACGTGTCGGTGCGGCCCCGGGGTCAGGCCGCCTTCGGCACCCGCGCCGAGATCAAGAACCTCAACTCCTTCCGCTTCCTGGAGCAGGCCATCGCCTACGAGCGCCGGCGGCAGATCGAGCTCCTCGAGGACGGCGGAAAGGTGATCCAGGAGACCCGCCTCTTCGACAGCGCCCGGGGCATCACCGTCTCCATGCGCTCCAAGGAAGAGGCCCATGACTACCGCTACTTCCCCGATCCGGACCTCCTGCCCGTGGTGGTGGAGCCCGCCTGGCTCGAAGCCGTACAGCGAGACCTGCCCGAGCTCCCCGACGCCCGCCGCCGGCGGTTCCAGGAGGGGTACGGCCTGCCCGCCTACGACGCGGACCTGCTGTGCCAGAGCCGCGAGCTCGCCGACTACTTCGAGGCGGCCGTTGCCGCCCACGACGACCCCAAGGCCGTGTCGAACTGGATGATGGGGTCCCTCCTCCGGGAGCTGAACAAGGAGGGCGCCCCCCCCCTGGCCCGGGCGCCGGTGACACCCCGGCACCTGGCGGCCATGCTCGGCCTCGTCAAGCAGGGGGTTGTCTCCGCCAACGCCGCAAAGGAGGTGTTCGAGGAGATGTGGGCCACCGGGAAGATGCCCGAGGCGGTGGTGGCCGAGAAGGGGCTCGCCCGGTTGACCGATACCTCGTCCCTGGAGGCGGCGGTGGAAGAGGTGCTGGCTGCCAATCCCGCCGAGGTACAGGCGTACCGCGGCGGAAAGTCGAAGCTCCTGGGCTTCTTCGTCGGGCAGGTGATGCGCCGCACCCAGGGCAAGGCCGACCCCGCCCAGGTCAACGAGCAGGTGCGGCGCAAGCTCGAGGGGTGAGGGCTGCGCGCGGGGCTCCCGGACCCCGCATGCCACCGAGGAGGAGGATCGTGGCCGGCGAAAATCCTTGACAGGTTTTCCCCAGGTCCCCTACCCTCCGGGTTTCCCCGAAACCTGGAGCTCGCCCTCCATGCCGCACTCATCGAGGAGGTCGCGATATGCAGCAGCACACGTACCAGCCCAGCCGAATCCGCCGCAAGAGGGTTCACGGTTTTCGCGCCCGCATGGCGACGGCCAACGGGAGGAGGGTGTTGTCCCGCCGCCGCCTGAAGGGCCGCCAGCGCCTGACCGTGGCCATCCCGAAGAAGTAGCTGCCCCAGGGCTGCCCCCAGGGCTCCAGCGCTGCACCTTCCCCCGCACATGCCGGATTCGCAACAAGGCCGAGTTCGACCGGGCCTTTCGCCTCGGCCAGAACCGCCACACCGCCCACTTCCGGGCGGTGGTGGCCCCCGCCGAGGGGGCGGTCAGCCGGCTCGGACTGGTGGTCTCGCGCAAGATCGGGAAGGCGCACGACCGCAACCGGGTGAAACGCCTGGTCCGGGAGTACTTTCGCCACCGGCGGCACGGCTTTCGGCCTCCGGTGGACCTGGTGGTAGTGGCCAAGCCCGGGGCCGCCCGTCTGGCTCTGAGCGAGGTGGCGGCGGAGCTCGACCCGGCGCTCCGGGCCTGGCGGCCCGAGCCGCCGCCGGCGCCGTAACGGCGTATTGTCTCTTCCTCTCGCCGCTCTTGCCGCCGGCCTGCCGCTTCTATCCCACGTGCAGCGCCTACGCGCTCACGGCATACCGCACCCTTGGCTTCTGGAGGGGCTCGTGGCTCACCGCACGCCGGCTCCTGCGGTGCCACCCCCTGCACCCCGGCGGGTACGACCCCGTGCCCGCACCGGGCTCGCGCAACGGGCCGCCCCCCTCCGGACGGAGATAAGACGATGGATCTGAAGCGGACCATCCTGGCCGTGGCCCTGTCCATGGCCGTTCTCGTTCTGTTCCAGACCTACTTCGCGCCGCCGCCCCCGAGTCCGGCCACCTCTCCCACCGCTCCGGGGGCCGCACCCGCCGGCGTACCGGGCGAACCCGGGGTGCTCTCCGGGGCGACGGGGGCAGAGACCGCGCCCACGCCTCCGGCGCCCGTGCATCGCACCAGCCTGGAAAACGACCGGGTCGTGCTGGACCTCTCGAGCCGTTCGGCGGCCATCGTGGGCGCTCGCCTCGTGGAATACCGGGAGCACCCGCGCCCCGGCAGCGAGCCGGTGAGGCTCCTGGGGTCGCCAGCAGGCACCGACCTGGCGGGGGGCATACGTCTCCTGGAGTCGCTTCCGGACTGGCGCCAGGTGTACGAAGAGGTCGAGCGCCGGTCCGATCGCGTCACCTACGCGTGGACCGCGCCCACCGGGCTTCGCCTCGAGAAGACCTACTCCCTGGTTTCCGGCCGCTACGACGTGGCCCTCGACGTGCGCGTGGTCAACGGCACCGGAAGCTGGCTGCGCGACCGCCTGGGCCTGGTGCTGGTCCAGGATTTCGCGCCCCACCAGGACACCTACTCGTTTACGGGGCCCGCCTACTACCGGGGGGGCGAGTTCGAGGAGGTGGCCATCAAGAGCATCAAGGACGGCCTCCAGGACCCGGGCAACGTCGCCTGGGCGGCGTTCCTCGAGAAGTACTTCCTGGTGGCGGCGGTGCCGCCCACGGCCGAGGGCTCGACCCTTCGCCTGGCCCCCCATCTGGGGCAGGACAAGGTGGCCGAGCTCGAGCTCCTGGGTCCGGTCTTCGAGCTCCTCCCGGGGGCCGAGGCGACCTTTTCCTACCGCCTCTACCTGGGACCGAAGGAGACCAACGCCCTCGCCCCCCTGGGCTCGAATCTCGACGCCCTGGTGCACTACGGCTTCTTCCACGTCATCGCCAAGCCCCTCATGGTCTTCTTGAACGCCATCTACGGCGTCACGGGGAACTACGGGATCGCCATCATCCTCCTCACCACCGTGATCAAGGCCGTCTTCTGGCCCCTGAGCGCCCGCAGCTTCAAGTCGATGCAGCGGATGAAGGAGCTCCAGCCGAAGATGGAGCGGCTGAAGGAGAAGCACGGCAAGGACCGCGAACGCCTGAACATGGAGGTGATGCAGCTCTACAAGACGCACAAGGTCAATCCGCTGGGCGGCTGCCTTCCCATGCTGGTACAGATTCCGTTCTTCTTCGCACTCTACAAGATCCTTCTCGGCTCCATAGAGCTGCGCCACGCCCCCTTCTTTCTCTGGATCACGGACCTTGCGGACAAGGATCCCTACTACATCACCCCACTCGTGATGGGGGCGAGCATGTTCCTGCAACAAAAGCTGACCCCCATGACCGGTACCAATGCAGCGCAGATGAAGATGATGATGTATGGTCTGCCGGTTGTGTTTACTTTCATGTTTCTCAACTTTCCCTCCGGGCTCGTACTCTATTGGTTGGTCAACAACTTGCTGAGCATCGCCCAGCAGGCGATGATGTTGCGGCAGGCCAAGGCAGCACAGCCCGCGGCGTAGGGCTGGTACCGGAGCCCGGGCCGGGGCGGCGACGGGGCCGCGCCGCCGGTGCTCGCGAGGGCCCGTACCCCGGAGCCTTGCGCGCCCGAGGAAGCGAGAGCCGTGCGTTCGCTTGACGATACCATCGCCGCGATCGCCACTCCCGCCGGCGAAGGGGGGATCGCCGTGGTCCGGGTGAGCGGGCCCCGGGCCGCCGCGGTCGCAGCCGCCCTTCTGCGCCGCAAGGACGGGTCCCCGCCCCCCCTCGACCCCTGGTCGGTGCGCCTGGCCCAGGTATGGCTGCCGGGGCCCCCCGACGGCCGCGGTCCCCTGGACGAAGCCCTCGTCCTGTGGATGCCGGGGCCCGGTTCCTACACCCGAGACGACGTGCTGGAGATCCAGTGCCACGGAGGGCCGGCGGCCGCCCGAGGCGTCCTGGATGCGGTCCTCGCCTGCGGCGTTCGCCTGGCGGATCCGGGGGAGTTCACCCTCCGGGCCTACCTGAACGGCAGACTCGACCTCCTCCAGGCCGAAGCGGTGCTCGACGTGGTGCGGGCACGCACCGAGGCGGCCCTTCGCATCCACGAGGGGCTCCTCGGGGGCCGCCTCTCCCGGGAGGTGCAGGGGTGGCAGGAGTCCCTGACGGGCGCCCTTGCCCTCGTGGAGGCCTACCTCGACTTTCCCGACGAGGACGTGGGGGAGTTGGATCGGGAGCGCGTCCGCATTGCGGTGGCCGACCTCACCGGAGCCCTGGAAGAGAAACTCGCCACCTTCGCCTGGGGTCGCACCAGCCGGGACGGGTTCGGGGTGGCGCTGGTGGGCGCCCCCAACACGGGCAAGTCGAGCCTCCTCAACCGCCTCCTGGAGGAGGAACGGGCCATCGTCAGCCCCGTGCCCGGCACCACCCGGGACACGATCGAGGCCTGGCTCAACGCCCTCGGGGTCTCGGTGCGCATCTTCGACACCGCGGGGCTTCGGGGTCCCGCCGACTCGCTGGAGGCAGAAGGCGTGCGGGGCGCGCGCGCCGCGGGCGAGGGGGCCCCCCGCGGGGGCGTCG
>JBFLZB010000036.1 GCA_040756475.1 Thermodesulfobacteriota bacterium | reverse complement strand
CCGCAGGAGGAACTCCGCGAGACTGAAGGGCTTGGTGAGGTAGTCGTCTGCGCCGTGCCGTAGGCCCTCCACACGGTCGGCCTCCGACGAGAGCGCCGTGAGCATCAGGACGGGGAGGCGCGGGTCCAGCGCGCGGATGCGCCGGCAGACCTCGAGCCCCCCCAGGCCCGGGAGCATGAGGTCGAGTACCACCAGGGAGAACGGGTGTTCCGGCAGCAGGCGCAGGGCCTCCTCCCCCGACGCGGCCACCAGCACCCGGTACCCCTCCTGCTCCAGGTTGAAGGCGAGCCCTCGGGCGATGTGGGGCTCGTCTTCCACCACGAGGATCTTCATTGCACTCACGGGGCCTCCGCAGGGGTGGGTTCCTCCCGCAGGCGCGGGAGCTCCAGGTGGACGGTGGTGCCCCGGCCGGGGCCCGGGCTCTGCATCCAGATCCTGCCCTTGTGGCGCAGCACGACCATCCGGGCGAGGAACAGTCCCAGCCCGGACCCCGAGACTTCCTCGCTGCCGCGGCGCACCCGATAGAACATGCGAAACACCTTCTTGAGCTCTCGGGGCTCCAGGCCCCGGCCCTGATCGGCAAGGGAGAGGCGGCACGCGCGCTCTGTTCCCTCCAGCACCACCGCAAGCCGGGGCGAGCCGTCGGAGTAAAGGACTGCATTCTCGAAGATGTTGCGAAGGGCCATGCCGAGCGACTCGGCCTCGAAGCGCGCGCGCAGCCCCGGTTCGACCCGCACCTCCAGCGAGCCGTTTTCGGGGAGATCTTGGAGGCGCTCCCGAAAGTACTGCTCGACGAACGCGGAGAGGTCGCCGGAGCGCAGGGCGAGCTTGAGGCCCCGATGCTCCAGGCGGTTGGCCTGCAAGAGGTGGGTGGTGAGCCGGTTGAGGCGCTCGGTGTCTTCCAGCATGGTTTCCACGAAGGAGTCGAGCTGCTCGGGGTCGGGGCGCCGCAGCCGGATCGTCTCCAGATAGAGGCGCAGCGACGCCAGGGGCGACTTGAGCTCGTGGGTCACCTGGGAGAGCAGGCGCTTCTGCTCGCGGTAGAGCGCCGCCTGCCGCCTCCAGTACAGGAAGATCACGTAGACGCCGACCAGGATGACCACCAGGAGCAGCAGCCCCTCGGCCAGGATCAGCCAGTCCACGGGGTGCTGGGGAAGCTCTGGGCCATAGACCTCGGCGAGCTCCCGCAAGCGGCGTTGGCTGCGCAGGCTGCCGTAGATCCAGAACACCACCGCCAGTACCCAGGCGAGCTGGACGCCGACGAAGACCGCGATGGGGGAGAGCAGGGCGCGAAGGCGCGACACGGATTCCTCCGGGCTGGAGAGGAAGGTTTTACACAACTATTACATTGGCTTCCCCGCACCTTTGATACCATGAAACGTCTCGGCAGACCATCGACGGAGGACCCTCCATGGAAGCAGCGCGACCCCTGGCCATCGGACGGCACATCGCGGACCACCCCCTGATCCAGGGCGGCATGGGCGTGCGCATCTCGGCCGGGAATCTGGCCGGGCACGTGGCCCGGTGCGGCGGAGTCGGGGTCGTGGCCACGGCGGCCCTGGGGCTCAATAGCCCCCACTTCACCGGCCGAGGGCTGCGCAGCGCCGACGTGGCGGCGCTCAAGGACGAGCTCCGCAAGGCCTACGCGATTGCCCCCGACGGCGTGGTGGGCACCAACTGCATGGTTGCCCTGTCCGACTACGAAGATCTGGTGCGGGCCTCCTGCGAGGGCGGCGCCAAGGTGATCGTGAGCGGTGCGGGGCTGCCCCTGGGCCTCCCGGGGCTCACGGCCGACTTCCCCGAGGTGGCCCTGGTGCCCATCGTCTCCTCGGTGCGGGCGGCCGAGCTCATCGCCCGCAAGTGGAACAAGGGATACGCTCGCCTGCCCGACGCGGTGGTGGTGGAGGATCCGGATACCGCCGGGGGGCACCTGGGGGAGAAGCTCGAGAACATCGGCACCGGCACCTACGACCAGTACGCCACCGTGCGGGGGGTGAAGGCCCTGTTCCGGGAGGCGTTCGGCGCCGAGGTGCCGGTGATCGCCGCGGGCGGGATCTGGGACCGGGACGACCTCTTGCGCGCCCTGGAGCAGGGGGCGGACGGCGTGCAGATGGCCACGCGGTTCGTATGCACCGAGGAGTGCGACGCCGCCGACGCGTTCAAGCAGGCCTATCTGGCGAGCCGCCGGGAGGACATCGGGCTCGTCATGAGCCCCGCGGGGCTGCCGGGCCGGGCGCTCGTGGGCAACGTGGCCGGCATCCGCCAGGGAGACCTGGAAGACGATCTGCGCTGCCCCGTGGGTTGCCTGCGCAAGTGCGCCTACCGCGACGAGGGGGAACGCTTTTGCATCGCCCGGGCGCTGGACCGCGCCCAGCGGGGCGACGTGGAGCGCGGGCTGGTCTTTTGCGGCAGCAATGCCTGGAGGTCGGACCGGATCTCCACCGTACGGGAGATCTTCGACGAGCTGTTCGCCCTGGAGGAGGTTCGCGCTGCGGTGAACGCGTAGGATCGGAGCAGCCGCGGCCGCGCGGTCGTGTTTCCCAAAAAAGAATCGGGCCCCCCGCGGGGCCCGATTCGCTTTTCCGGAAGAGACCGTGGTCAGGTGGGGCGTACGTTCGAGGCCTGGGGGCCCTTCTGCCCCTGGGTGGCGTCGAACTCCACCGTCTGCCCCTCAGTGAGGGTCTTGAACCCCTGGCCCTGGATGGCGCTGAAGTGCACGAAGAGATCGGCCCCCCCGTTCTCCGGGGTGATGAAGCCGAAGCCCTTCTGATCGTTGAACCACTTCACAGTTCCCTTTGCCATGATGCTTCTCCTTCTTCTGGGACTTCTCATCCCACGTTGGTGCAACTGCGATGGTCAGAGAAACCAGAGTGAAGAGCAAAGCCCGACACCGGAACCGATCCATCCAAGTTGCTGCTGCGGCGCCTCAAGGCGCCAAAAACCTAAAAAGGGAGGGGCGACGGTCGCCTCTCCCTCTTAGAGACTGCATACCGATCCTGCCACCCGAGCCGAATCTCCCCCCGCCCGACTCTACGACAGGAAGGCTACGCCATCTTTGGAAGCGATGCAAGGGAGAAACGCAACCACCAGTGCTGCTACCCGGCGGGCCATTTGCCCCAAGATGTGGCTCGCCAGGTGCGCCACCTCCACCCACGGAAACACGAGAAATCTCGTGTTGTTCACCACCCGGCCGAGATTTTTCAGCCGCTGCGGCCGCGTCTCCCGGATGAGCTCGACTTCCTCCGTGCTCACCTCCCGGCCCGCCTGCTGAACTCGCCCATACCCGCCACTTGGCATCGCGTGCTCCGCATTCAAAACACTCGGAAACCACGCTATCCTCTCAAAAACCGCCTCTCCTGTCTGCCCCCGGCTGCGCGACAAAGAGATTCCCCTCGCCCTCGCGACCCCGCCCCGATTCTCACGCCCATCGATCGTACGTCAGCGCTGCTTGACCTCGATCCACCACCTGGGTGGTGAGCCGGGTCCGGGGAGCCCTTGCGCTCCGCCCCGTAATCCGCGATGTTCGAAGGCAGCGTCGCCGACGGAGCCGGCGCGCCGAGCCTCCCCAGTTTCGGCCTCTCTGCCGCGGGGCGGCCGAGGCGGCACGGGGCTGCGCTCCAGGACTCCCGGACCCCGCCCCAAAGATTTGGTGGTGGATCCTGGGCTTTACGGGGCGCGCCGGCCCGTGGTAGCTAGCGGGTTGCCACCGGCAGAGGGGGAGAGGGGATCTCGTCCATGACCGACTTCGACCGCGTCCGCGTCGTCCTCGAAGAGGCCTTCGGCCCCTACGGCATAACGGAAGAGACCGAGGAGGCCCTGCGGACCCTTCTGGACAACCGCTACGAGGGGCTCATCGTGGTGGACCGGGAAGGCCGGGTCGTCTACATGAACCGGGAGAACGAGCGCTTCCTCGGGCTGCCTCGGGGCGGCGCCAAGGGGCGGCCGATCCAGGAGCTCGTGCCGTCGAGCCGGCTTCACGTGGTCAGCAAGACGGGCCGGGCCGAGGTGGCGGACCTGCAGGAGATCCAGGGGAAGACCAAGGTGGTCGTTCGCATCCCCATCCGCAAGGACGGCCGGGTGATCGGGGCCATGGGGAGCATCATGTTTCGGGACCTGGAGGAGGTCTCGAAGCTCACCCGCATGGTGCGGGTGCTGGAGGACCGGGTCGCGGCCTACGAGAAGAAGCTTAGGGCCATGCCCCAGCAGAACCGGTACACGTTCGACCACATCCTGGGCTCCGGCGAGCGGCTGGCCGAAGCGCTCGTTCTGGCCCGCAAGGCGGCGCGCTCCGAGGCCGACGTCCTCCTCGTGGGGGAGACCGGCACGGGCAAGGAGCTCTTTGCCCACGCGATCCACAACGCGAGCCCCCGCGGCGCCGGCCCCTTCGTGCGCCTCAACTGTGCGGCCATCCCCCGGGAGCTCGCCGAGTCGGAGCTCTTCGGCTACGAGCCGGGGTCGTTTTCCGGGGCGGACCGCAAGGGCCGGGTGGGGAAGTTCGAGCAGGCCCATGGGGGAACGATCCTGCTGGACGAGATCGGGTCCCTCCCTCTCGACATTCAGGCCAAGCTCCTGCGGGTGCTCCAGGAAAAGGAAGTGGAGCGGGTCGGCGGTACCATGATCCGCTACGTGGACTTCCGGCTCATCGCGGCGAGCAACGAAGACCTCAAGGAGCTCACCGAACAGGGTCGCTTCCGGATCGACTTGTACTTTCGTCTGAACAAACTCTTCCTGCGGGTCCCCCCCTTGAGGGAGCACCCGGAAGACATCCCCCTCTATGTGCGCCACTTCCTCGACACGCGGTTCGACTATGCCGGCCGGGTGGAGGTCGAGCCCCCGGCGATGCGGGCGCTCCAGGCCTACCGCTGGCCGGGGAACGTGCGGGAGCTCCAAAACGTGGTGGAGCGGGTGGCGTGGAACGCCAAGGGGCCCAAGATCCGGCTGGAGGACCTGCCCGCCGCCCTCCTCACCGACGCCGCGCAGGGGGCCGCCGGGGCTGCGCCGCCCACCCTGCTCAGCGAGGCGGTGGCCGAGGCCGAGCGCCGAGCCATTCGTCGGGTGCTGGCCCTGACGGGAAACAACAAGAGCCGGGCCTGCAAGCTCCTGGGCATTCACCGCACCACGCTCTACGAGAAGATGGCGCGCTACGGGATCGGCGTGGGAGGGGAAGGGGGGGCGTAGAGGGAGCGCGACATGTAGTGCCGGGACAACATCGGGCTTCTGGGCCTTTCCGGCGGTATGTGTTGGCACTGGCCAGCAGTCTCCGGCGGGCGGCGGCGCGGCGGCGCGCCCGGACGGGTTTTTCCGGCGGGGCCCCGATGTTGCATTTGGGCTGCCCCGACCGCGACGAGACGCCGGCCCCGAAGCCGGCCAGCAGCCACCGAAGGAGGGACGGCCGATGGTATTCGAACTCACCCCCGAACAGCGCATGGTGCAGGAGCAGGCGAGGCGGTTTGCAGAAAACGAGATCAAGCCGAACGTGGAGGCGGAGGAGGCGGTACACAGCTTCTCGCTGGAGCGCGTGAAGAAGATGGGGGACCTTGGCTTCTTCGGGTGCGGCATCGACGAGAAGTACGGCGGAAACGGAATGGGCCTGCTGGAGAGCGCGCTCCTGGCGGAGGAGATCGCCAAGGTGAGCCCGTCGTGGCGGCTTCCGTTCAACATGCAGAACCTGGGGCCCGCGCTCACGGTGCAGCAGTTCGGGACCGAGGAGCAGAAGGAACGGCTCATTCCGGGGTGGGTGAGCGGCGAGAACATCGGCTACTTCGCCATCACCGAGCCCAATAGCGGCTCCGACGTGGCGGGCATGAAGACCAATGCGCGGGACGCGGGGGACTGCTGGATCCTCAACGGGCAGAAGACCTGGATCTCCAACGCCCACGTGGGCGACGTGGGTCTCGTGTATGCCTACACGGACCGGGCCGCCAAGTACAAGGGCATGACCTGCTTCCTCGTCGACCTGAAGAAGACCGAGGGGGTCACCACCCGGGCCATCGAGACGAAGCTCGGCCTCCACGGTGCGCCCACCGGCGAGGTCCTCTTCGACGACGCCCGGGTGCCCAAGGACGCGGTTCTCGGGGAGGTGGGGGACGGCTTCAAGATCTGCATGTGGCAGCTCAACAACACCCGGCTGGGATGCGCTGCGGGAGCCCTGGGGTGCGCCGGCGGGGCCATCGATCTGGGCATCCAGTACGCCAACGAGCGCACGCAGTTCGGCAAGGCCATCGGCACGTACCAGATGATCCAGGCCTCCATCGCCGAGCTCGTGTGCGAGCACCACGCCGCCCAGCTCCTGGTGTACCGGGCGGCCTACCTCAAGGACCAGGGCAAGCCCAACCAGCTCGAGACCTCCATCGCCAAGTACTACGCCGCCGAAGCGGCGGTCCACGCCACCAACGAGGTGATGAAGATCTACGGCTCCTGGGGATTCTCCACGGAGTATCCCATCGAGCGGTACTTCCGGGACGCCAAGTCCTACCAGGTGGTGGAGGGCACCTCCAACATCCAGAAGACGATCATCGCGGGCATCGCCCTGGGGCAGACCGCCAACCGCTGAGGAGCGCCCGCCGCGGGAAGACCCGCGAGTGTCGTTCCCACCGCATGCCGCGGGGGCCCTTCGGGGCCCCCGTGGCGCGTCTTGGCCCCGGACTTGCACAAACTACCGGGCGGTTGGTAGACTCCCCCCCGTCTCTCGGATATGGCAGCAAGACAGCGGTTCCCCTCGTTGGAGGGGCGGTAATTTCTTGAATGGGCCCCGGCGAAAAGTCACCGCCGTTCCGGGGCCTCCTTTGCGCGACAGGAGCAACCCGCATGAACATCGCCGACGCCCTGGATCGAAACCGGCTCTTCTTCCCCGACAACGAAGCCATCGTCCATGGCGGACAGGTCTGGACCTACCGGCGGTTCTGGGAGGAAGCGTGCCGTCTCGGCAACGCCCTGCGGTCCCTCGGGGTGAACCGCGGCGACAAGGTCTGCGTGTTCCTCACCAATTGCCCGGAGTTCATCCTCGCCTACTACGCATGTCAGAAGATCGGGGCCGTGTGCGTCTCGATCTCGAGCATGAGCAAGGCCGACGAAGTGGCCTACATGGTCAACGACAGCGAGGGGGTGTTGCTGGTGACCGAGGAGGGGCTCCTCCCCCAGGTCCCGGCCCGGGACCGCATCCCCGCCGTGCGCACCGTGGTGAGCGTGGACGGCGTGAGCGGCGACCGGCAGTGGGCCGAGCTCCTGGCGTCGGGCTCGCCGGACCTCCCCACGGTGTACACCGACCGCGACGACGGGGCGGCGATCATCTACACCTCGGGAACCACCGGCAAGCCCAAGGGGGTCGTGCTCACCCACGGCAACGTGGTGTCCAACACCAACGCCACCAAGTATATGTGCGACATGCGCACCGAGGACCGGGCCATCTGCTTCCTCCCGATCTATCACTCGTTTGCCCAGAACTTCATTTTCAACTCGGTGGTTCAGGCCGCCTGCACCCTGGTCCTTCACAAGAAGTTCGAGCTCGACGCGATCCTGGAGAGTCTCCAGCGCGACCGGATCACCCGGTGGTACGCGGTGCCCGCCATCTACATCATGGTGCTCAACGATCCCCGGGCCGACGCGGCGATGCAGACGGTGCGCTACAGCTTCTCGGCCGCGTCCTCCATGCCCGGGGAGGTCGCCCGCCGATGGAAGGAGCGCTTCGGCCTCACGGTGGTGGAGGGCTACGGGCTCACCGAGACCACGCCGTTTTCCACGTACAACCACGAGTTCCGCCACAAAGAGGGCTCGGTGGGGACGGCCGTGATGAACGTGGAGATTCGGATCGCCGACCCCGAGGGCGACGAAGTTCCCCGGAAGGGCCTGGGGGAGATCTGGATCAAGGGGCCCAACGTCATGAAAGAGTACTACCGCAAGCCCGAGGCAACGGCCGAGGCGGTGGTGGACGGATGGCTGCGGTCGGGCGACATCGGGTACATGGACGAGGAGGGGTACGTCTTCATCGTGGACCGCCTGAAGGACATGATCGACTCGGCGGGCCTCAAGGTGTGGCCTCGGGAGGTGGAGGAGGTGCTCTACGCCCACCCCAACGTGCGCGAGTGCGCCGTAATCGGCGTGCCCCATCCGGTGTTCGGTGAGAGCGTCAAGGCCCTGGTGGCGCTTCGACAGCCCGGCAAGACCACCGCCGAGGAGCTCATCGCCCACTGCAAGGCCCGCCTGGCCGACTACAAGGCCCCGCGGATCGTGGAGTTCCTGGAAGAGCTTCCCAAGAACCCCACCGGCAAGATTCTCAAGCGGGAGCTCAGGGATCGGGAAGTGAAGAAGTAGCGGGTTGCACGTTGCGCGTGGCCCGTCCTCCGTAGGAGAGGCCTTGGCCGCGAAGACATACGCGAGTGTCAGGATCCTTAGCGAATAGCAAATCTCCAACCGCCGCTCTCTCACAAGGAGGCCCCATGTTCCGAAACGCCTACATCCCGTTCCGAGGCTACTACACCACCCCGTTTTCCAAGTGGCAGATGACGCTGGCCAACGAGCACTCCCTGGTGCTGGGTGCGGCCACGGCCTCCCGATGGATGGCCCAGCGGCAGATCGACCCCAAGAGCTTCGACTACCTCTACCTGGGCTACACGATCCACCAGAAGCAGGCGTTCTACGGGGCGCCCTGGGTGGCGGCCCTCCTGGGCGCCGAGGGGATGCCCGGGTGCAACGTGAGCCAGGCCTGCTCCACGGCCACGACCTGCCTCTACTACGCCGCGGCGGGGGTGGAAAACGGCATGTTCGGCAGCGTGCTGCACCTGGCGGCGGACCGCACCTCCAACGGTCCCCACGTGGTGTGGCCCAACCCCAACGGCCCCGGGGGCGAGGTGCTCCACGAGAACTGGCTCATGGACAACTTCAACCACGATCCCTTCGCCAAGAACGCCATGATCCAGACCGGCGAGAACGTGGCCCGGGAGATCGGGGTCACGAAGGAGCAGGTGGACGACGTGGCGGCCCGCCGCTATGAGCAGTACGGCGACGCCCTCAAGAACGACCGGGCCTTCCAGAAGCGCTACATGTTTCCGGCCGAGGTGCGGCTCAGCAAGAAGAAGAGCGTGCTCCTGGAGCAGGACGAGGGGATCACGCCCACCACCCGGGAAGTTCTGGCGGGCCTCGGCCCCGTCCTCCCCGGCGGGGTGCACAGCTTCGGCGCCCAGACCCACCCGGCCGACGGCAACGCGGCCGTCATCGTGGCCACGCGGGAGCGGGCTCGGGCCCTCTCGGCCGACCCCAACGTGGAGGTGCAACTCGTGTCGTACGGTTACGCCCGCACCCAGAAGGGCTTCATGCCCCGGGCTCCCGTGCCGGCGGCCGCCATGGCCCTGGAGAAGGCAGGGAAGGGGATCGGCGACATGAAGGCCGTCAAGACCCATAACCCGTTTGTCATCAACGACCTCTACTTCGCCAAGGAACTCGGGGTGGACGTGAACGCGGCCAATAACTACGGGAGCCCGTTGGTCTTCGGTCACCCCCAGGGCCCGACTGCCGCCCGGTGCGTGATCGAGCTCATCGAGGAGCTCGCCGAGAAGGGGGGCGGGTATGGTCTCTTCACCGGGTGCGCAGCCGGCGACACGGGTGCTGCCCTGGTGGTGCGGGTCGGGTAGAGAGTCCCGGGACGTCCAGGACCGCGGCGCGGCGGGGATCGAGCCTCGCCTCACGCCGCCTTACACGCGATACGAGGAGCCACGATGAAGGAAGTACTGCTGGGCAATGAAGCCATCGCCAGGGGCGCTTGGGAGGCCGGGGTGACGTTTGCCGCCGCCTACCCGGGCACGCCCTCCACCGAGATTCTCCAGAACATCAAGGCGGACTACAGCAAGGACATCTACTGCCAGTGGTCCCCCAACGAGAAGACCGCCCTCGAGGTCGCGGTGGGCGCGGCCATCGCGGGGGCCCGGTCCCTGGCCTGCATGAAGCACGTGGGCGTGAACGTGGCCGCAGACCCGCTCTTTACCGCGGTGTACACGGGCATCCGGGGCGGGCTGGTGCTGGTGAGCGCCGACGATCCGTATCTCCACTCGAGCCAGAACGAGCAGGACAACCGCAACTACGCCAAGTTCTCGAAGATCCCCATGCTCGAGCCCTCCGACTCCCAGGAGGCGAAGGACTTCCTCAAGGCAGCCTTCGAGATCTCGGAGCAGTTCGACACGCCGGTGCTCTTCCGGACGACCACCCGGATCAACCACTCCAAGGGAGTCGTGGAGGTTGGGAGCCGGGAGGAGCGGCCCAAGCCGACGGATCTTCCCCGCGACGTGAAGAAGTACACCATGCTTCCCGGGTTTGCGCGTCCCAAGCACCCCGTCATCGAGGAGAAGCTCGCGAAGCTCAAGGAGTACGGGGTCACGAGTCCGCTCAACCGGGTGGAGATGGGCGATACCTCGCTTGGGATCATCACCTCCGGCATCTCCTACGCCTATGCCAAGGAAGCCGTGCCGGGCGCGAGCTTCCTCAAGCTTGGCCTGACCTATCCGCTCCCCGAGGCGCTGATTCGGGATTTCGCGCAGCACGTGGACCGGGTGGTGGTCGTGGAGGAGCTCGACCCCTTCCTGGAGGAACAGGTGCGCCTGCTGGGCGTCGAGGTCTCCCACGGCAAGGACCTCTTCCCCATCGTGGGGGAGCTGGAGCCCGGCGTGGTCCTGGAGAAGCTCGCAGGCGTCAAGACCGCGGTGCCCGCGGCAGCCGCGGGGCTCCCCACCAGGCCCCCCGTCATGTGCCCGGGCTGCTCCCACCGGGGCGTCTTCCACGTGCTGAAGAAGCTCAAGGTCTTCGTCTCGGGTGACATCGGGTGCTACACCCTGGGGGCGCTGCCGCCCTTCAACGCCATGCACGCCTGCCTGTGCATGGGCGGGTCCATCACCATGGCCCACGGCATCTCCAAGGTGATGGCCGGCTCCACCGACCCCCTCAACCGCACCGTGGCCGTGATCGGCGACTCCACCTTCTTCCACTCCGGCATCACGGGCCTCATCGACATGATCTGGAACGGGGGCAACTCGGTGGTGATGATCCAGGACAACCGGATCACCGCCATGACCGGCGGCCAGCAGACGCCGGGCACGGGGCAGACCCTGATGGGGGCAGAAGCGCCCCAGATCGACATCGAGAAGCTGGTGCTCACCCTGGGTGTGAAGCCCGCCAACGTGCGGGTGGTGAACGCCTACGACCTCAAGCAGGTGGAGACCGTGCTCAAGGAGGAGCTCTCCAAGCCCGAGCCCTCGGTGGTCATCACCAAGGACCCCTGCGTGCTCAACTATCGGATCAAGGACCGCCCGATGAAAGTGGATCCGGAAGCGTGCACCGCCTGCAAGCAGTGCCTCCAGGTGAGCTGTATCGCGCTCTCGATGCAGGGGCAGGGCGACGAGCGCAAGGCATCCATCGACCCGAACTTCTGTACGGGCTGCACCGTGTGTTCTCAGGTCTGTAAGTTCGACGCCATCCAGCAGGCATAGAGGGAGGACTCCATGAATACGATCAATTTCTTGCTCTGCGGGGTGGGGGGGCAGGGCGTGCTGTTGGCGAGCACGATCCTGGCCAAGGCTGCGCTGCGGCAGGGGCTCGACGTGAAGGGCGGAGAGGTGCACGGCATGGCCCAACGGGGCGGCGCGGTGGTCTCCCACATGCGCATCGGGGAGAAGGTGTACTCACCCCTGGTACCCATGGGCCAGTGCGACTTCCTGGTGGGCTTCGAGCCCCTGGAGGCGGCCCGCAACGCCCACTGGGTGCGCCCCTCGGGCCTGCTCCTCTACAATACCTACCGGGTCAATCCGTCCACCGTGGCCGCGGGCCTCGCGGAGTATCCGGAGGACCTGGAGCAGCAGCTCGCGCAGTTTCCTTGCCGCAAGCGCATGATCCCAGCCAGCGACCTGGCCCAGAAGGCGGGGGACATCCGTGCGGCCAACGCCGTCATGGCGGGTGCTCTCTCCCGGCATCTGGAATTTCCCCTGGAGGTCTGGGAGCGGGCGGTAGCCGAGAGCGTGCCCCCCAAGGTCCTCGAGATCAACCGCGAAGCGTTTCGGCTGGGGCGGGAAGCGGGGGCCTGAGGCCCGCTTCTTGCCGGTTCTTCACCTAGACCGGCGTTTTGACAGGGATGCAACTGGCCGCGCAAGAGCCTCGCGATGCGCTTTTTCGCTTGGATTGGCTATCAAACGTGTGGTAGGTTGCGAACGTCGTTCTATTCGGTGTAGGGGGCAGGCAACGCGGCGGTTCGGCGCAACCCACGAAAGGAGAAGTGCACATGAAACGGTGGAAGACCATGGTGTCCCTGGCGGCGGTTCTCGTGGTAGCAGGTCTGGTGGGCGCGGCGGGGGCCCAGGAGCGAAAGGACCCGCGGGAGGCATGGAAGCCCGCCTTCGACCCCTCGGGCGCGAAGTACGTGATGAAGGTTTCCAACGTCTCCACGCCGGCCCTGGACGGCGTCATGGCGGGGTTCCGCATCCGCGATGCCCTCTGGGAGAAGACCAACGGCCAGCTCTACTTCGACTACTACCCCCTCTCCATGCTCGGGGGTGAGGTCGAGGTGATCAACCAGCTTTCCATGGGCGCCATCCAGGGGATGCTGTGCTCCTCGGTGGTGGCCCCCAGGATCGGGCCCCGCTACGGGATCGTGAACCTCCCGTACCTCATCGACACGCCAGAGAAGCTCGACAAGTTCATCGCCGACAAGGAGATCTACGACCACTTCCTGAAGTCGGGCGAGGCCAACGGCATCACGGCACTGGACATCACCGCCTACGGAACCTACGGGTGGGCCGTCACGAAGCCGGTCAAGACCATTGCCGACGCCAAGCCCCTCAAGTTCCGCATCGCGGAGGCCGACGTCAACCAGAGCATCTACAAGGCCTGGGGCCTCAACATCGTCCCCATGCCCTGGCCCGAGGTGCAGGTCGCCCTCAAGAACCGCGTCATCGACGCCATCGACCACACGGGCACGGTCTCGAGTCTCACAAAGAAGTTCGAGGTCGCGGATCACTTCGTGGAGGTCAACTACGCCCAGGGGCTGTTCATCCACCTGGTGAACAAGCGGTGGCTCGACAGTCTCCCCGCCGATCTCCGGCAGGCGCTCATCGACGTCGTCCGGGAGGAGTCGGCCAAGTCCCGTGCCAACTCGGTGGTACAGGAGCAGACCGAGCTCAAAAAGGTTCGCGACGCCGGCATCACCTTCGTGAAGCTGCCGCCTGAGGACATGGCGCTCCTCAAGAAGCAGGGCGAGGTCGTGTTCAAGGAGTGGGAAGGCCGCATCGGCGCCGACTACCTGAACAAGGTGAAGACCCTGCTCGCATACGACAAGTAGGATTTCTTGGGGGGTCGGGCGCGGCGATGGAGCCAGGCAGCCCGGCCCCCCCTTTTCACGTGCTCTCGCTGCAGACCGTTACAGGGCGCCGGCCGGATGCGGGCGGCGCTAGGGAGGAGTCGGGCCATGTTTCGAGCCGTCCTGCGCCTCGTGGACAAGGTCTTGTCCTTCATCGAGGACTGGATCCTGTTCCTGACGGTCTTCTCCGCCATGGTGGCCCTGTTTTTCAACGTGGCCACCCGTTACCTCATGACCTACACCATGACCTGGCCCGAGGAGTTCGTCCGACAGGTCATCATGGTCACGACCTTCGTGGGGTGTGCCGTGGCGGTTCGCAACCGGGCCCTGATCCGGATCGACGCCCTCCCCAATCTCCTGCCCTGGCTCAAGAAACCGCTGGACTTCGTCAACCACGCGGTAGTCTTCGTGTTTGGAGTCTTCTCCATCCACGTCGGGATGATGCTGGTCGAGCTCCAGAGCAGAACCGGGCAGCTCACCACCATCCTCAAGATCCCCACGGTCATTCTCTACTGCGTCCTGCCCCTCATGGGCGGTCTCATGATCCTGCGGCAGATCCAGGTCGTCGTCGAAGACATCACCGGCAGGTCCATCCACGATTGACAGGCATTTTTTCGCGCGAGCCGGTAGGGAGGAGACGACGAGATGGATGCCGACATCGTTTACGTCCTCGCCATATTCATCGGGCTTCTGGGCCTGACCGTTCCGGTCTATCTGAGCCTGTTTTTCGCGGGCATCATCGGTATGGCATTCTTTGCCCAGGCCATGATGCCGCTCGACATCCAGGCCATGCTCTTGTTGGAGGGGTTCTACAAGAGCATGGACAACTCGTCGCTCGTGGCCGTGCTCTTCTTCGTCCTGTGCGGAAACATCATGACCGCCGGGTCGATCGTGGAGAAGTTGCTCGGGTTTGCGAAGGCGCTTGTGGGATTTTTCCCCGGCGGGCTGGGGATGGCCGGCATCCTTGCCTGCGCGTTGTTCGGCGCCATTTCGGGCTCTACCGTAGCCACCGTGGTGGCCATCGGGGGCTTCATGATCCCGGCCCTCGTCCACGAGGGGTACGACGAGCGCTACGCCATCGGGGTCATGACGACTGCTCCGATCCTGGGCATCATCATCCCCCCCAGCGTGTCGATGATCCTGTACTCGGCCGTCACCAACGACTCCCTGGCGGCCCTGTTCATGACGGGCTACACGCCGGGCTTGCTCATCGTGGCGAGCTTCTGCTTCTACTCCTACGTGGTCGCTCGCCGGGGCGGCCTGACCATGCAGAAGCCCTATACCCTTTCCCAGTTCGTGGGCGCGATCCGGGAAAGCATCTGGGCCATCCTGCTCCCCCTGATCATCTTTCTCGGCATCTACTCCGGGGCCTTCACGGCGAACGAAGCGGCAGTGGTGGCGTGCGTGTACGCCTTCATCGTGGAGATCTTCATCCACCGGGACATGACGCTGGGGGAAGCGAAGAAGATCATCGTCTCCTCGGCGGTGACTTCGGCCACCCTGCTCATTATCGTCGCGGGGTCGAGCGTGTTTGGAAAGTTCCTCACGGTGGAGCGGCTGCCCGAGTTCATCGCCAACGCGGTCACGTCGAACATCGCGAGCCAGTGGGTCTTCCTCCTGGTGGTGAACCTGTTCCTCCTGGGGGTCGGGATGTTCATGGACATCGTCTCAGCCACCATCATCATCACGCCGATCCTTCTCCCGCTCCTCCACAAGTTCGAGATCAACTCGCTGCACTTCGGCATCCTGATGACCATGAACCTGGGCATCGGGTACGTGACGCCTCCGGTTGGGGTGAGCCTCTACATCGCCTCGACGATCTCCCGCCGGGACCTGGTCTTCGTCCTGCGGTCGGTCATGCCGTTCATCTTGATCCAGCTCGGGATTCTCGCCCTGCTCACCTACTGGCCCGACTTCACGCTGTGGCTTCCCAAGATCTTCTACCCTGCCGCCGTGGAAGCGGGCGCCGGCGTCGGGCTGGATCCGAGCGGCGGGCTGTAGCGGGCCGCCAGCAGCCGGTCCGCGCTGCCTTTTACGGTGGGGTGGCGAGCCGCGATCCGCCACCTGGGTGGCGAGCGGCTTCCGGGAGCACCTGCGCTCCGCCCCGCAATCCGCGCCAGTTGGAGGAGGGGCCCCTCGCGGAACCGGTGCGCCTCGCTCCACGGGTTTCCGGCGGCTGAGGCGGTTCGGTCGATGCGGCACGGGGCTACGCTCCGGGGCTCCCGGAACCCGCCCCACGATAGGGTGGTGGATTCCGCGAAGCCGGGAGCTTGAAAGTCCCAGCGAGACGTGTTAGTGGGACGGAGCCGTCCCCGGGATGTCTTCCCATGACAGGAGAAAGCAGCCATGCCCCTTCGTGCCCTCGTCTGCACCGACGGTTCCCCCCACAGCCGGGACACGGCCAGGGTCGCCATTCGACTGGCGGAGCCCTTGGGGCTGAAGGTGCAGATCGCCTATGCCCTCGATCTGCAACGGCTGGAGTACAAGATGATCCCCGACTTCCAGGTGGAGATGATCCGCCAGGGAGCCAAGCGGTCCGGGGAGGAGATCCTCAAGAAGGAGAAGGAGGCCTACCGGCGGGAAGGGGTGGACGCAGAGCCCCGGCTCCTCGTGGGTGCGCCCGGCCCGATCATCTGCGACGTCGCGGCAAGGGAGCGGGTGAACCTGGTCATCCTCGGAAGAAGGGGCCACGGGGACCTGCAAGACATTCTCTTCGGCTCGGTCTCCAACCACGTGGTGCACCATTGTCCGGTCCCGGTTCTTGTGGTGAAGAAGGATGGCCAGCTGCGTGCCCCGGACGCAGGGCCGGTGCGGGTGCTGGTGGCAGTCGACGGCTCCGACGCGAGCCGCCGGTGCCTGGACTATCTGTCCTCCCTGGCCGAGGCGCGGGACGGCCTGGAGATCTGCCTGCTCAACGTGGTCAACCCGGAGCGGCCGGGGCTTGAGCACCTGCCCCCGGAGGCGCGCTACGAAGCGCTGCGCACCATGCACGCGGAGGCGGAAGAGAGGCTGGCCCCGGGGGCCGAGAGGCTGGGCAGCCTCGGCTTTCGGGTGACGAGCCGGGTGGAGGAGGGGACCGCGGGAAGGACGATCTGCCGCGTGTACCGGGAAGACGCCTTCGAGCTCGTGATGCTGGGACGCAGGGGCACGGGGGAGCTCAAGGAGGTGTTGTTCGGCAGCGTGTGCCATTTCGTGCTCCACCACTGCCCCGGTCACACCCTGATCGTCCCGTGATCCCACTCCCTCTCGGGCGAATCCGAAAGGGACGCTCGAAGGGAACGCAGTTTGTCTGCGGCTTGCTGCAAGGGCGCTCGCACCCTGGCTGGTTGCGGGCGCTCTTTTTTTGCCAGGTTTTCCGAATCGAACGATGTTTTGGTATTGACCAGAAAGGGATGGCGGCGTAGGCTGTGGAGCACGGGTCGGGGGGTGGGCCCGCCCAGAACATCCGCTCCTCCCTCGGGGGCCTTCGGGCCCCTTCTTTTTTTTCGCTCGGCCCCCGTGGTAGATTCAAATTTCACCGCTCCCTGTGTTTGGCCGGAGCTCCCATGCCTTCCACGCCGTCCCGGGCCGCGCCGGGGAGGAAGTCGCTCGCGACCCTCCGGAACATCGTCTCCTTGGCCAGCGCGCCCGCGGAGCAGTCCGAGATCCTCGTGCGCGGCCTGGAGCTCGTGGTCCGGGGCCTGGGCTACGATGGGGCTGTGCTGCACCTGCTCGGGCCCAACGGCGGCCTCGAGACGGCCGCCCGCGCGGGGGCGCGGCCGGAGCCGGGGGGGACTGCGGGCTCGGTGGATTCGGTCGTGCTGCGCGCAGCCCACGGGGATCGGCTCCTGGTGTGGGCACAGGGGCGGAGCTGGACCGAGGAGGAGCTCCGGTCCCAGGGTCTTCCTCCGGGGCCCGGAGGCCTTCGGGTCCTCGCGCCCCTGTCGGCGCCGGATCGGGCGCTGGGCGTCTTGGAGGGATACCGGGCGAGGGGCGGCCGGGGAGGCCTGGGCGACGCCATGGCGGCACTCGCTGTGGCGGCCGGCCATTTCGCACTCGTTCTTCGCAACCGGGAGCTTCTGGAAGGGAATCTGGCAAAAATCCAGCAGCTCCTGGCTCTCCAACGGGTCAGCCGCCAGATGACGGCCGGGGGAGAGCTGGGCGACCTGCTCCGGATGGTGGTGGAAGAGGCCATGCACCTGACGGGCGCCCAGGGGGGGACCCTCTACCTCATCGACCGGGAAGACGAGGGGCAACTCGCCCTTCAGGCCTGGAGCGGTGAGGCGCCTGCGCCGGGAAGGGAGCGCATCCCCCTGGGCTACGGCATTGCGGGGTGGGTGGCGCGAGGGGGGCGTGCTCTGCGGGTTTCGGATCGCAGCGCAGGGCGCGAGGCCGGGGCCTACGCCTCCCGGCGCAGCCAGCTCGCCGTGCCCCTCGTGAGTGAGGCCCGCGTCCTGGGCGTCCTCGCGGTCGAGGGGCGGGGGGAGCTGGGCTTCACCCCCACCCACGAAGAGATCCTGGGGCTGTTTGCCGCCCAGGCTGCCAAGGCCATCGAGGCGCGGCGGTTTCTTCAGGAGATTCGAGACGAAAGGGACCTGCGGGATCAAATCCTCGACGGTACCCCCAACGGCGTCGTGGCCCTCGACCGGGGCCGGCATGTGACCCTGATGAACCGTGCGGCGCGTCGATTCCTGGGGGTGGCGGAGGCGCCGGAGGGCAATCCCCTGGAGCGTTACCTGAACGTTCCGGCGGTGCACGAGGAGGTGAGCCGGGTCTTGGCGGACGAGGGTTCGGGGGAGAGCATCGAGGTCGCGGCGCCCGGGCATGCCGCCGGCGGGGAGGAAGGCCGCTATCTGCGGGTCAGCGCCTTCCCCCTTGCCAACCGTCCGGGGGCCACCCTGATCCTTCAGGACCTGACCGACCGCCGCCGGCTCAACGAGCGGGTGCAGCGGATGTCGCGCCTGGCCTCCATCGGCCAGCTCGCCGCCGGCATCGCCCACGAGATCCGAAACCCCCTGACCGGGGTGGCCATCAGTCTGGACATCCTGAGGGAGGAGGCCGGACTGAGCCCGGAAGGGCGCGCACTCCTGGAAGACATCAACCGAGAGATCGACCGGCTCGAGACGCTGATCCGGGGGCTCTTGGACTTCGCGCGTCCCCAGCCACCCGCGTTTCGCCCCATGCGGGTGGCCAAGGCCCTGGAGTGGCACCGGACCTTCGGGGAGCAGTGCAGGAAGAAGGGGGTCGACTTTCGGCTGGAGCTGCGGGACAACCCCAAATTGCAGGGGGACCCGGAGAAGCTCAAGCAGCTCTTCCTCAACCTGGCCATCAATGCGCTGGAGGCGGTGCCCGCCGGCGGAGAGATCCGCGTGTGGGCCGAGGCGCTGCCGGGCAAGGCACACCCCTGGGTCCGGGTCGGCGTGGAGGACACGGGGCCCGGAATGGACGAAGAGACCGCGGCCCAGGCCTTCAACCCCTTCTTCACGACCAAGAACGAGGGCACGGGTCTGGGCCTGTCCATCGCGCACAGCATCGCAGAACAGCACGGGGGGCGCATCGACTTGCAGTCGCGGCCGGGGCGGGGCGCGCGCTTTACGGTGGACCTGCCCGCCCTGCCGGCGCCGGAGGAGGCATAGATGGCCGACCGCATCCTGATCGTCGACGACGAAGCCCTCATCCGCAAGTCGTTGGGGCAGGTGCTTTCGCAGAAGGGGTACGAGGTGAGCGCGGCGGCCAGCGGCGCCGAGGCGCGCCGGCTCTTCGCTCCGGGCGAGTTTGCACTGGTGCTCCTCGACCTGCGGCTCCCCGACGCCTCGGGGATCGACCTGCTCCAGGAGTTCAAGGCCGCCCAGCCCGACGTGCTGGTGATCATGATGACCGCCTATGGCAGCGTGGAGACCGCGGTGGGGGCCATGCGCCTGGGGGCCTACGACTACGTGAACAAGCCCTTCAAGTCGCGGGAGATCGAGGTGATCGTGCGGCTTGCCCTGGACGCCGGGCACCTGAAGCGCGAGGTGAGGGAGCTGCGGGAGGAGGCCCTGGGACCCTTCGGGATCCAGAACATCGTGGGCAAGGACCCCTCCATGGAGAAGGTGTTCTCCATGGTCCGCAAGATTGCCCAGAATCCCGCCGTGACCGTGTTGATCCAGGGGGAGAGCGGGACCGGCAAGGAGATGATCGCGCGGGCCATCCACGCGGAGAGCAGCCGGGCGGACCGGCAGTTCGTGGGGATCAACTGCGCGGCCATCCCGAGCAACCTCCTGGAGAGCGAGCTCTTCGGCTACGAGAAGGGGGCGTTTACCGACGCCAAGGCACGCAAGATCGGTCTGATCGAGAAGGCCCAGGGAGGGACCCTGTTTCTCGACGAGGTCGGGGACATGGACGTGCAGCTGCAAGCCAAGCTGCTCCGGGTCCTGGAGGAGCGGACGATACGGCGCGTGGGAGGGCTCGAGCAGATGCCGGTGGACGTGCGGGTCGTGGCGGCCACCAATCAGGATATCGAGGAAAAGCTCCGGACCGGCACGTTTCGGGAGGACCTGTATTACCGCCTGAAGATCATCAGCATCCCGCTGCCCCCCCTGCGCGAGCGCCGCGCCGACATCCTGCCCCTGGCCCAGCACTTCATCCAGGAGTCCAACCGCCGGTTCCACAAGGCGGTGCAGGGCTTCACTCGGGAGGCCGAAGGGCTCCTGCTGGAGTATCCCTGGCCCGGAAACGTCCGCGAGCTCAAGAACACCATCGAGCGGATCCTCATCCTCGAAGACGCCGAGTGGATCGCGCCCGAGCACCTGCCCCCCGAGATCCTCAAGGGGCGCGGGGCCCGCAAGGAGGCGGTGTGGCTGCCCCAGGAACCGGAGATCCTTCGGGGAATCTCCTACGAAGAGGTGCTCGACCAGCTGGGGCGGCACCTGATCCGCGAGGCCCTGCGACTGGCCGGCGGGAACAAGGCCCAGGCGGCGCGGCTCCTGTCCATGGACCGGGGCACCCTGCGCTACCAGGTCAAGCGCCTGGGCCTCGAGGAGGAGGAGTGACCGGACCGGCGTCCGGCGCCCCGCCGCAATCGGCCGCGCAGCGGCCCGCCCTGGGAGATCCCGAAGCGGTGGTGGGCGTGGTCTTCGGGTGCCGTCCCGAGGAGGTGGCCGCAGACGTAGTCCTCACGCCCTTCGTGCCCCTGAAGGCTTTTCGGCGGCACGCGGAGCCGGAGGTCCGGGAGCTGTCGCCTCCCTTCTTCTACAAGGGCTTCACCGGAACCTTCGGGGGACGCAGGGTGACCGTGCTCGCCACGGGCGTAGGGCCCTCCCGGGTGGGCGACTGCCTGGGATTCTTGTCCCTCACCCCGGCCCGGCGCGTCCTCTTCGCCGGCGCGGTGGGTGGGCTGGCGGACGACCTCGCCATCGGGGAGTTCTTCCTGGCCGCCGAGGCTGCCGACGGGGAGGGATACACCCGGTATGTGGGCCGCCCCTTCCGCGAGGTGGTGCGCTCCGCCCGGCGGGTACCCCGCCCGGGAGGCTTCGGGGAGGACCTGGGAGCGTTCCTCGCGTCGCAAGGATTTCGGGCTCGGGAAGGCCGGGTGTTCACCGTGGGGAGCATCGCCGCGGAGTCCCGGGAAAACCTCCTGGAGCTGCGGCGGCAGGGCTTCGATGCCCTCGAGATGGAGCTCTCGGCCTTCTACGCAGGTTCGTCCGGTTACGGAATGTCCGCAGCAGCCCTCACCTACGTGAGCGACCTTCCCCTGCGCAGCTCGCTTTGGCAGGAGAAGGCGCCCGGAGAGCAGGACGCCCTGCGCCGCGCCTACCGGGCGCTTCCCCTCCTGGCGCTCGAGTACCTCACCCGGGGCAGCTGAGCCTCCGAAAGGTCTCTCGCCTTCCGGCACACCCTATCCAGAAGATCCCTCTCCCTGAATCTCCTCTCCCGCGATGGGAGAGGGGCCTGGGGTGAGGGTGAACGGGGGGTCTTTCATCCCTCGGGGTGACCGAAGGTCATGGGCAACTCAGGTCCGGGGGCGGGTCTGCCGATCCGGTAGGGGACGGGACGCGCCTTCCGCGCGGCCCACCCGGATGGAGCCGACCTTCGCCCATGGACGGGTATCCCTTCCGGTGTCGCCCCTGTCTCGTCGCGGCGCTCCTGCTCGCCGCCGTGCGGCCCTGTTGGAGCGCGGACCCCGTGGCCTGCGTGGCGGAGGCGGTGTTGGCCCGCCACCAAGCCGCCCGGGTCATCCTGGTGGGGGAACGCCATCGAGAGCCGGGCAGCCACGCGCTCTTCGCCCGACTGGCCGAGGCCCTGGCGGACCGGGGCGAACGGGTCCTGGTGGCCTTGGAGATCCCGTGGGACCGGGGGGCGGACCTGGGGGCGGCCCTGGGGGGTGCCGACAGCCCGCAGTTCCCCGTCATCGACGGCCCCTCCTATCGCGAGCTCCTGGCGCGCCTGGGCAGGCTCGGGGATCGGGGAGTCTCGGTGGCCGCCGTGGACGCAAGTGCCCGCGACCTCGAGGCCCGGGATGGGGCCATGGCCCGGCGGATCGCCAGCGCCCTGGACTCGGGACGCTACGACCGGGTGGTGGCGCTGGTGGGGAACCTCCACGCACTGAGGACCATTCCCTGGGCAGAGCAGGGGGGAGGCGCACCCCGAGAGAAGCTCGGTGCCCTCCTCTCGGCGGGGACCCTGGGGGTGGCGAGCGTACTCCAGTGGTTTCCGGATGGCTGCCGGGAGGGGAGGGTGCCGCGCTTCCACGGCGCCGGCAGTTCGCCGGCTCAGTCCGCCGTGGAGGGGTTGTGGAACCTGCTCCACACGGGGCCGCCGGAGCCGGGTTCGGCGGCGCGGGCCGCGGATGCGGTCGTGGTCTGGGAGTGCGCGCCGGCACAGAGCTGACACCTCGCGGGAGCGCGGCCGGCCCAGGGGCGAGCCCCCCCCGTCCGGTACCCACCGCATCCACTCCACATCGCGACTGAAATCGGGATCGGGATCGCAATCGACCCCAACTCCGGTCGCGACGGCGGGACCCGGGTTAGAAGAGCAGGGCGTCGTTGATCTCGATCTTTGCCCGGGACCGCAGGGTATCGAGATAGGTTTGCAGGTACTCCTCCTGCTTTCCGGGAAGGAGTTCGGCCCGCAGCCTCTCCCGGTCCGTGGCGAGTTGGGCGAGGTCGGGCTCGGTGCGGGCCGCCACCCGGAAGGCGTAGAACTTGCCGTTAACCTCGTGGGGCTCGGCCGCGAGGCCGCCCACCTCGGTCACGGCAAACGCCGCTTCCTTCAGGGCCGGGGCCCAACCCAGGCCGGGGACGGCCCCGCCCTTTCGTGCAAACGCTTCGGTCTGCTGGGGGGCCAGCCCGAAGGACTTGACGCCGGCATCCCAACCCTTGTCGGCAGCGGCGGCCAAGAACTCCTTGGCGCGGGCCTGTGCCATCCGTCGCGCCTCGGCCTTGCGGAATCGGGCTGCCACCTGCTCGCGCACCGCGTCCAGGGGCGGGACGGCGGAGGGCTCCACCGACTCGACGGCCAGCAGGTAGGTGCCGGCGGGCGTCTCCAGGAGCACCCCGGGGCGGTCGGGGCCCAGCGCGAAGAGCGCCGCCACGAACTCCGCGGGTCGACCCACGTCGGCAGGAAGCGTGTCCCGGGCGAGGGCCTCCGTGCGCCGCACCGGCTGGGCGGCCCGGAGGGCGTCCCAGGTCGTCTTGCGGTCCTCCAGATCCATGAGGAGGTTGTCGGCGGCCGCATAGGCCTCTTCCAATGCCTTGCGCCGGCGGATGTCCGCGGTGAGTGTTTCTTCGACTTCCTCGAAGGGCGCCTGGCGCGCCGGCCGTCGTTCTTCCACCCAGATCAAGTGGTAGCCGAAGGGGCTTCGCACGGGCTCGCTCACCGACAGCGGCTCCAACGAGAACGCCGCCTCCTCGAAGGCCGGTACCATGAGGCCCCGCTCGAAGAAACCCAGGTCGCCCCCCTGCTCCTTGGATCCGGGGTCTTCCGAGTGCCGCTGCGCCAGTTGCGCGAACGAAGCTCCGGCGAGCACCTCCCGGCGGAGCGCTTCGGCCCGGTCCCTGATCCGGGCTTCGTCTTCGGGGCCGGCCCCCGGCTCCACCTGCAAGAGGAGGTGGCGCGCCCGCACCGCCTCGGCGACCGCGAACTCCGCCGCCCGCCAGCGATACTCGTCTTCCGCCTCCTGGCGGGTCACGGGCACCGAAGCCTCGTAGTCCTCCGGGCGAAAGAGCAGGTACCGGGCTGCCCGCTTTTCCGGGACCCGGAAGGACTCGGCCTCGGCGCCGTAGAACTCCTCCAGCTGGCTCGGGTCGGGCCGGATCCCCGCCTCCAGGAGCTCCGGGTCCACCGCCACGTGCTCCAGGGTGATCCGGGTGTTTCGATCCCGGAACTCCTGCTCCACGTCGGCCTCCGAGACCGCCGCCTCCGCCCGGATGGCCGCCTCCACCTTCTGGAGGAGGAGCTCGCGGCGCTTGGCGGTCTCGTACTCCAGGGGAGAAAGGCGGTTGGCGTCGAGCACCCGCAGGTACGTTTCCTTGCGAAAGGCCCCGCCTTCCTGAAACACGGGAACCCCCGCGATGGCGGCCTGAAGCTCGGACTCCGTCACCTTGAGCCGGCGGCGTCCGGCTTCCTGGGTCAGCAGGGTCCGATCGACCAACTGGTCTACCGCGCGCCGACCCAGCCCGAGCTCGCGGATGCGGTCGCCGGTGAGATCGCCCCGGAAGGCCTCCTGGTACAGGCTAACGAGCCCGTTGTACGCCTCCTGGTACGAGCGGTAGTCGATGGTGTCGCCGTTGACCTTGGCCACGTAGGTCGGCTTCTGGGACTCCATGCCCCACCCGAAGAAGAGGATGAAGACCAGGATGATGAGTCCCAGGAGCACCTGGATGTACGGGTGCCGGACGTTTCTGCGGATCTGCGCGAGCATCGGGTTTCACTCCGGGGGGCGTCGGCGGTCCATCGGACACGAGGGGCGGTCACCCTACACCACAGCATTGGGCAAAATCAAGGCGGAGGAGAGGGCTTGGACGGACCGCCCGGTTGTGGTACATCACCGCTGTGCTGCCCCGCGTCACGGGGGCCGGCCACGGCGGCCGGCAGGTCTCTCGGAACGGAGGATGGGGATGAAGCTCCGGTTGATGTGCCTGGCTGCCGCCGTGTTGCTGGCGGGTGCGGGACACGCCGCCCAGACGGGGGGGCTTGCGTCGCCCCTGGGCCCCGGGGGGTTCGCCGGCTCCGTGGCGCTCGGCTATGGTGAGCGCGACGTGCGAAACGGGCGCGACGACGACGTGGCCGCGCGCCGTGCGCTGCTGCGTGGGCAGTTCGGGGTGGCCGAGGGCCTCGACCTCTACGGCACGGTGGGTCTCGGAGACCTGCGGTTCGATCGGGCCAACTTTCGCGGCTCCCTGGGAGAGACCTTCGGGGCCGGGGTGCGGTTGGGCCTGCTGCACTTCCCGGAGAGTGCCTTCCGGCTCGTCCTGGACCTCCAGGGCGAGTACCTGCGCAGCACCGACGGATCCAAGCGGGTACGTCACCAGGTATATCACGTGGCCACCTACCTCGTGCGCGAGGTGGGAGCGGCTCGGCGGGTGGCCTACTTCTTTCCGTACGGCGGCGTGCGGGTCTCGTACGCCCGCTACGACGGCAACCAGGGCCTGGGAGACTACGAGGCCGACGACCTCGTCGGGGTCTTCGGCGGGGTGGACTACTTCGTGAATCCCCACGTGTTCTTTTCCGGAGAGCTCCACCTCTTCGACGAGAACAGCCTGTACGTGGGGGTGGGGTATCGATTCTGAGAGGGCCGTCGCGCAACCGGCAGCGGCGAGCGGGGAGAGGCGTTTGATCCGGCGGAGGCAGGGCCCGGGCGCATGCGCCAATTGTCTCGAAATCTACCGGGAAAAAGCCCTTGACATCCCAAAAAGGGGCTCAGTATTCTTGCCACGCTTTTCGGCCGAGCGAAACGGCGGTTCGACGGATCGCGCCGGACGGGGGGACGGGCCGATGGAGCTGCTGCAACGCCGCATGCCGTTGGGGAACGGCTGCACGGCGGGCGCTGCACAGCGATCGCTTGGGTTTGCGGGGAAGGCTCGGGGCCAGGTGACTCCCGTCCACGGTGGTCGTCCGTTTGTCTCGCCCGATCCCTGCCGCGCCTTCGGTGCCCGTGGCGGTGTCCGGCCCGCCTGAGGACGGGCTCCTTTGCCTTCCGTGCCAGCCGCACCCCGGGTGAAGGCTTCGGTGCCCCGGGGGGGCGCCTGCCAAATCGACTTCTTGAAGGAAGCCGCGCACTTCCGGCGCGGGCCACTTGCTGAGGCCGAAAGGCCCGATGGAGGGAGGACCATGGCCAAGCTCAAGCCCAAGCACGTCCCCTCGGATCTCGAGATCGCCCAGTCCCACAAGATGAAGCACGTCCGGGAGATCGCCGAGAAGGCGGGCATCCTGGAATCCGAGCTCGAGTACTACGGCAACTATAAGGCCAAGATCGACTACGAGGCGCTCCTCACGCGACTGGCCAACAAGCCCGACGCCAAACTGATCGACGTCACGGCGTGCACCCCCACCCCCCTGGGCGAGGGCAAGACCGTTACGTCCATCGGCCTCAACGAGGGCCTCAACCACATCGGCAAGAACTCGATGCTCTGCCTGCGGGAGCCGAGCCTCGGGCCGGTCTTCGGCATCAAGGGCGGGGCGGCCGGCGGCGGCTACTCCCAGATCGTCCCGATGGAGGACTTGAACCTCCACTTCACGGGCGACATCCACGCGGTCTCCATCGCCCACAACCTCTGCTCCGCCGCCCTCGACACCTCGCTGCTCCTGGGCAATCCTCTCAAGATCGATCCGCACTCGGTTCAGTGGCGCCGCGTGGTTGACCTGAACGACCGCTGCCTGCGGGAGATCGTGGTGGGTCTCGGCGGCAAGGGCAACGGGGTGCCTCGGGAGACCGGATTCGACATCGCGGTGGCCTCGGAGGTCATGGCCATCCTGGCGCTGGCCACCGACCTCAAGGATCTGCGCGCGCGCATGGGCCGCATCTTGCTGGGCTACACCTACGACGGCAAGCCCGTTACCGCCGAGGACCTCCAGGTTGCCGGCGCCATGACCGTGCTGATGAAGGACGCCCTCAAGCCCAACCTGATCCAGTCCCTCGAGGGCAACCCGGCCCTGGTGCACGCGGGCCCCTTCGCCAACATCGCCCACGGCAACAACTCCATCATCGCCGACCGGGTGGGCTTGAAGCTCGGCGACTACGTGGTGACCGAGTCGGGCTTTGCCGCCGACATGGGCGCAGAGAAGTTCATGAACATCACCTGCCGTTACGGCGGGTTCAAGCCCCACTGCGTGGTGATCACCTGCACGGTGCGCGCTCTCAAGATGCACGGCATGCCCTACGCCGAGATCTCGAAGTACACCCCCAAGCAGCTTGCCGAGGAGCTCAAGAAGGAGCACTACGCCTACCTGGAGAAGGGGATCGAGAACCTCGAGAAGCACATCGAGAACATGAAGAAGTTCGGAGTCAACGTCGTCAATACGATCAACCGGTTCGCCGGCGACCGGGACGACGAGATCAAGATCATCCAGAAGCGAGCCGAGGAGACCGGCGCCAGCGCCTCGGTGCCGATCGAGGTGTGGATGCACGGCGGTGCCGGCGCGACCGAGGCGGCCCAGGAAGTCGTGAAGGCGTGCGACCGCCCGAGCAACTTCAAGTTCCTCTACCCCGACGACTGGTCGATCAAGCAGAAGATCGAGATCATCGCCAAGGAGATCTACGGGGCCGACGGTGTGGACTACCTGCCCGCTGCGGAGGAGAAGATCGCCCAGTTCACCAAGATGGGCTACAGCAAGCTGCCCCTGTGTATGGCCAAGACTCACCTCTCCTTGAGCCACGACCTTACCCTCAAGGGCCGCCCGCGTGGCTTCCGCGTGCCGATCCGCGACATCCGCGCGAGCCTCGGTGCGGGGTTCCTCTATCCCTTGCTCGGTGAGATGCGCACCATGCCCGGCCTCTCCGCCGATCCGGCATACAGGTACGTCGACCTCGACGAGAACGGGCAGATCAAGGGCCTCTTCTAGGCGGTTCATTCCATTGCGGTTTGGGTGGGGAGGGCGTGCCCTCCCCACCCGTCCCTTTTCCCGGGAGACGTCTTGCCCCAGAAGCGGCACTCGGTCCGTTTCCTGCCCGACGACGTGACCATCGACGTCTACCGCGAGGCGGAGAACCTTCTCCGGGTCGCGATGGTCGCCGGCGTTCACGTCAACGCCTCCTGCGGGGGTGCGGGGACGTGCGGCAAGTGCAAGGTGAGGATCCCGGAGGGAGAGCACCGCACCCAACCTTCCTCCAAGCTCTCTGCCGGCGAGTGGGACGACGGCTACCGGCTGGCCTGCCAGACGGAGATCCTCGGGGACCTGGTGGTCGAGGTCCCGGTGGAGTCGCGCTATGAGAAGGCGGTGCTGGCTCGCAAGGTCACGCGCGCCACCGTCGAGCACGTGCTCTCCGCCGCCCGCCTGGGTGCGGAATTCGCGGGCGAGAAGCCGGACCCCGCGGTCACGAAGGTGTACTGCGAGCTCTCGCCGCCCACCGAGGAGAGCAACGTCTCGGACATGGGGCGGCTCGGGCAGGTGCTCAAGCGCGACCACGGCATCGCGCGCATCGGGGCCGATTACCCCGTGCTGCGCACCCTGTCTTCGACTCTTCGGGAAGGGGCGTGGAAGACCACGGCCACCGTGATGCACACCCAGGGCAGCCACCGCCTCCTGCGGGTGGAGCCCGGTGACACGCGGTCTCGCGTCTTCGCCCTGGCCATCGACATCGGAACGACGACGATCCACGCCGCACTCCTGGACGTGAACGAGGGGACGGAAGTGGCCCGGGCGGGCGACTACAACTCCCAGGTCTCCATGGGCGAGGACGTCATCACCCGCATCGTGGCGGCCCTCAAGCCCGGAGGTTTGGACGCCCTGCAAAAGCGGGTGGTCAAGACGATCAACGGGGTGGTCCAGGAGGTTCTGGAGAAGGCCCAGGCGGCCCCGGAGGAGATCTCCCACGTTGTGTTGGGCGGCAACACCACCATGACGCAGCTGTTCCTGGCCTTGAACCCCAAGTACATCCGGGAGGCCCCCTACGTGCCGGCGGCGAACTTCTTCCCCCCCTTTCGGGTGGGCGACCTGGGGATCCGGTTGCCGGAGCACGTGATGGGGTACGCCATGCCCTGCGTGGCCTCCTACGTGGGGGGCGACATCACGGCCGGGGTTCTCGCCACGGGGATCCACCTCAACCCGGAGCTCACCCTCTTCATGGACGTGGGCACCAACGGGGAGATCGTGATCGGCAACCAGGACTGGATGGTCTCGGCCTCGGCCTCGGCCGGACCTGCCTTCGAGGGAGGGGGCGTCAAGTTCGGGATGCGGGCCACCTTCGGCGCCATCGAGCAGGTGCGCGTCAATCCGGCGGACTTCGAGCCGATGCTCCTGACGATCGGGCAGACCAAGCCCAAGGGCGTCTGCGGCTCCGGCATGATCGACTGCCTCTCCGAGTTCTTGGAAGTCGGGCTCATCTCCCAGAACGGGAAGTTCAACGGAGAGCTGGCGCCACGCACGCCGCGGCTGCGGGAGGGAGAGACGGGCTGGGAGTACGTTCTGTGCTGGGAGGAGCAGAGCCAGCTCGACCAGGACATCGTGATTACCGAGCCGGACATGGACAACCTCATCCGTACCAAGGCGTCCATCTACGCCGCGTGCTCGGTGCTCCTCAAGAGCGTGGGGCTGTCGCTCTCGGACGTGGAGAAGATCATCATCGCCGGGGGGTTCGGACAGTACATCGACGTCGAGAAGGCCATGGCCATCGGGCTGCTCCCCGAGGTGAACCCCGAGATCGTGCGCTATGGCGGGAACACGAGCCTGGCTGGGTGCACGCTCGCCACCCTGTATCGGGACAAGATCGAGGAGGCGGAGTCCATCGCCACCATGATCACGAACATCGAGCTCTCGGCCTCTCCCATCTACATGGAGGAGTACGTGGCGGCGCTCTTTCTCCCCCACACGCGGATGGAGGATTTCCCCCAGCAGGCCCGCCGCCTCGAGGCCCTGCGCCGCCCGTCGGTGCCGGCTCCCGGCGGGGAGGGGTGACCATGGGGTTCCATATCGCCGTCGCGGGCAAAGGGGGCACGGGCAAGACGACTGTCGCCGGACTCATCCTGCGGCGCCTGGTGACCCGGCGGCAGGGGCGGGTCCTGGCCGTGGACGCCGACGCCAACATGAACCTCAATGAGGTCCTCGGCCTCTCCGTCCACCAGACCATCGGGCAGATCCGGGAGAACCTGGGCAGCGTGCCCCAGGGGATGACCAAGGACGCCTACATCAACTACCGCACCCAGGAGTGCCTGATCGAGGCCGACGGCTTCGACCTCATCGTCATGGGCCGCCCCGAGGGGCCCGGGTGCTACTGCTACGCCAATACCCTGTGCAAGAAGTACGTGGACGAGATGGCCGACAACTACGCCTACGTCGTCCTCGACAACGAAGCGGGCATGGAGCACCTCTCCCGCCGCACGACCCACAACATGGACCTCGTCTTTGCCGTTACGGATGCGTCGGTACGGGGCATTCAGGCGGCGGGGCGGATCCGGGACCTGATCGGTGAGCTCAAGCTCGGCATCGGACGCCTCGCCGTGATCGTCAATCGGGTGGGGGGCGCCCTCGAGGACCCGACCCGCCGGGAGCTCGAGCGGCTGGGACTGGAACTGGCAGGGGTCGTCCCGGCGGACCCCAACGTGACCGCCTTCGACCTGGAGGGCAGGCCCACGTTTCAGCTTCCCGAGGACTCCGCGGCCTACGAGGCCGTGGTTGAAATTTTGGAGAGATACCTACCGAGGGAGGAGCCGGCCTGAAGGCCAGCACATCACACCTGTCCGAGGCCGCGTGCCGAGGGACGAAAGGAGCGTGAACCATGGCATTTGAGTTCCCGAAAGACTCCTACTCCGGAAAAATTGTGGAGGTGGCCCTCGGCACGGGCGCCAAGGCCAAGAAGGTGGGCGGCCAGAACGCCATGCCCCTGTGCAACTTCGAGGGGCAGTTTCCCAACCGTCCCCTGGTGGCCATGGAAGTCTACGACCGGGCAGAAGTGACCGAGACCTGGGCGGAGAACGCCAGGGCCCCCTTTGCCGACGTCCTCAACGACCCGGTGGCGTGGGCAAAGAAGTGCCTGGACCAGTACGGCGCCGACCTGATCTGCCTCCAGCTCGCCAGCACCGACCCCAACGGCCTCAATACCAGCGCCGCCGAGGCCGCTGCCCTGGCCAAGAAGGTGGCCGAGGCCATCCCCGTGCCCCTCATCGTCTGGGGCTGCGAGAACGGCGAGAAGGATGCCGAGACCCTGGCCAGGGTGGCCGAGCTGTGCGAAGGCATGAACCTGGTGATCGGACCGGCGGTGGAGGAGAACTACAAGAAGATCGGCGGAGCGGCCATCGGCTACGGCCACACCGTGGTGGCACAGACGCCCATCGACGTCAACATGGCCAAGCAGCTCAACATCCTGCTGAACAACCTGGGCGTCCCCATGAACAAGATTCTCATGGACCCCTCCACCGGCGCCCTGGGGTACGGCATCGAGTACAGCTACTCGGTCATGGAGCGCGACCGTCTCACGGGCCTCAAGCAGGGCGACGAGAAGATGCAGTCGCCGCTCATCTGCGACATCGGCAAGTACTGCTGGAAGACCAAGGAAGCGGGCATCCCGGAGGCGGACGAGCCGAGCTTCGGCAACGTGAAGACCCGCGGCATCCTGTGGGAGACGGTGACCGCCACCGATCTGCTCACCGCGGGGGCCGACATCCTGATCCTGCGCCACCCGGAGTCGGTGCGGGTCGTCAAGA
>JBFLZB010000035.1 GCA_040756475.1 Thermodesulfobacteriota bacterium | reverse complement strand
AGCCGCAGCGCCGCCGCCGTCGCGAACCCGACTCCGAACGCCGCCGTGTCTGGCACCCCCACGGCCCGCAACGCCAGGCACACGACGATCCCGGCGATCGCCGCCGTCGCGTAGATCTCTCTTTGCAGGACCAGCGGCACCCGCGCCGTGATGACGTCTCGCAGGATGCCGCCGGTCACGCCGGTCATGGTGCCCATGAGCACCACGATGAGAGGAGAGTGCTGCGCCGTCAACGCCAGGTGGGCGCCCGACATGGCAAAGAGCGCCAATCCCAGCGCATCGGCCACCAAGAACGAGATCCCCGGCAGCGGCCGGAAGCGCAGATAGGCGATCGTGGCCGCCGTGGCCGCGAGGATGACGGCGAGGTACCCGGTGTCGACGATCCAGAAGATGGGATGACGGTTCAGCAGAAGGTCCCGGAGCGTTCCGCCCCCGATCGCCGTCAGCATCGCAACGACCACGATCCCGAACAGATCGAGATCCCGATCCCGGGCTGCCATCACGCCGCTGGCGGCGAAGACCGCCACGCCTGCGAGATCCAGAGAGTACAGAAGCACGGGAACCTCCCCAAGGTCAGGGGTTCGAGATCACCGCGTATAAGGGCAAGATCAAGGGCTTCTCACGCAAAGACGCAAAGGGAAAGGCAGGTACGGAAGGGCCTCTTCTTGCAAGAAACAACAGACGCGGCGTTCCCTCGTCCTTCTCCACAAGCGCTCCTTGCCCTTCTTTGCGTCTTTGCGCCTTTGCGTGAGCCGCTCTTGTGGGGTGCTCTCCTCGGATTCACGGCAGCTTCAACAGCCGCTCGCTTCGCCACACGCGGACCACCCGCACGCGATCGGGGTCCCGGCGGTAGACGATGCGGAAGGGCGGGTGGATGAGCTCGCGCAGAAAGGGTTGGCTGAGCTCCGGGGCGATCCGGCCGCGGTCCGGGTGGACCTCGAGGGCTTCGATTCGCGCCATGAGTTCCGCCACGAACCGCTGGCCGACCTCGGGGACGCCCCGCTCGCTGTACCAGCGAAGCACGTCCTCGGGGTCCCGAAGGGCCGATTCCGCGAGGCGGACGACCGTCTTGGGCACAGCGCTACTTCACCCCCAAACGGGCCTTGGCGTCGGCCAGGGAGTGCTCTCGGCCTTCCTCCAGATCCGCGAAGCCTTCCACCACCGCCCGCAGGAACGCGCGCTCCTCCTGCTCCTTCTCGTACTCCGCCACGGACTGGACCACCGCCACGCCGCGGCCGCGGCTGGTGAGGAGCACGGGTCGGCGGGACTCGGCCACGTGCTTCACCACCCGGCCCGGGTTCACCTTAAGATCGGTCAGGGGGATCACGTCTTCGGAGAAACGGGTGTTCATCAGCGCCTCCCAAGAGACCAGTCTATGGGTCGCAGGATAGCACCTGTCGAGGGCCGCACCTAGCCGGCCCGAGCGCTGGATCCACCATGCAGCGCGGTCTCCAATTCCCCCAGTGCAGCGAGGTAGCGCTCCCGTCCGCCGAAGCAGCGGACGATCTCCACGGGTGTGCCGAACCGGTCCAGGGGCTGCACCTTGAGGACGCTCAGGTCCTCCACGTTCTCGATCCCCTCGTCCGCGTACTTGTCCAGCAGCGCCTCCAGGACCTCCCGGGCCTTGGCACCGTGCCGGGCGAAGACGTCACGCTTCCGGACCTGCTCGGCCCGCCCCCGCCGAGTGACCGGCGGCCGGTCGAACGCCACGTGGCACACGAGGTCGAAGGGGTCGAACTCCTTGCCCACTTCCTCGGCCAGGGCCTCGAGCAGGACCCCATGCTCCGCGAGCTCCTCGATGACCGCGGCCTTGCGCTCAGCCTGGGTCCAGCGACGCAGGAAGTCGTCCAGGGAGGCGAACTCCTGGCGCACGGTCTTCTCGGTTTAGTCCCGGAGGGACTCGGTGATGAGCTTACCCGCTCGGCGATGACCCAGACGGGCACGTCCTGGAGGTAGTACTTGACGCGCTTGCCTCCGGTCGGAGGATCAGGCGGAACGATCGGTGGCCAGGGGGGCTCGGAGCCCACCAGGCGCGAGCGCATGCGCTCGGCGTGGTCGATGTCTTCGCAGAAGACGATGGTCTTGTCGAAGCGGTCGGTGGCCTTGAGGAACTCGGTGAGCTTGCGGGCCACGAGCGCGGTGCGCTGCTCCAGCACGAGGGAGCGGTCGAAGTCGCGCTGGTTGTAGATGCGGTCCTCGATCTCGGCCCCGTACTTGTCCACTTTGCCACCTTGGGGTCCCGGACGCTGTGGAGGGGCGCAGGGTGCTGTCTCCGCAACGCGACAGCGCGGCGTGGGGGGCGGCGAGCCCCCGCCCCGGGCTCACCCCGCCGGATTGGCGCGGCGGCATGCCCTCGGGAGGACTTGGGGGGTGTATCCGGACGCCGACGCAACGCGACTCGGGGGCGTGGACGCGCCTCCACCCCTTCGGGTTCTTCGGGGGCCCCCCCGGGGCGAATTCTCCCGTGCCGTGCCGCCTCCCCGGCCCACGCGGCTCTTCCGGCCACCGGCGCGGGCTCCCCGGGGGCACGCGTCTTGCTGAGGCCGTGCCCTCCGAAGCCGGGGGGGCACGACCCGGCGCGGGCTGCTGCCGGCGCCGCACTGAAGGGAGATTCCGATGCAACGCACCCTGACCGTGAAACGCATTCTCTTCCTCCTGGCAACGGGCGTCGTGGCGGCCTTGCTCCTGGCGTTCATCGCCCGGGAGCCCGGCACCTCCCACGCCGAGCAGGCCCGTGCCGAGGAGAAGGCCGTGCTCCTGTCCCTGGAGATCCAGGGCCCTTCCTCCGTGAACGCGCGCTCGGCAGAGCGCTTTACCCTCGCGGCCCGGTACAGCGACGGCACGGTGGCCGACGTCACCGACCGGGCCGAGTGGAGCATCGACTCGCCTTACGCGGCGCTGGCCGGCGGCGTGCTCGCGGTGCGCGACCTGCCCGCCGACCAGGTGGCCACGGTCACCGCCTGGTTCACCGAAGGCCTCTCCTTCAAGGCGGCCCGCACCGTGGGGCTCTCGGCCAGTGAGCCTCGAACCGAGAAGCTCCAGGGGCCGACGGCCCGCGGCAGCACCTGACTCCACAAAGTCTCGAAAAAGACGCTTGCGTGGGGTGGGAGGGTGTGCTAGCCTCCCGCTTCTTCTTTGGGGAGCCCTGCTCCCCCGACGGTTCCTCTGCCCGGGCCGAAATGGGCATGAGCCGCTAGAGGGTCTCGCCGCATCGGCCCGCCGTTAGCCGTACCCGCACCTTTGGTGCCGCGGTCCCAGCGAACCCGAGACGGGCGTACCGGGAGCGTTCTTCCGGTAGTGGCCCCGTTGTTGTTGCCAACCGTCGTCGCCAACCGCAGTGGAGTGCGAGGAGAGTACCGATGCCCACGATCAATCAGCTCGTCCGCAAGGGCCGGGAGAAGGTCCGCAAGAAGACCAAGTCCCCTGCCATGGAGAGTTGTCCCCAGCGCCGGGGCGTGTGCACCCGCGTCTACACCACCACGCCCAAGAAGCCCAACTCCGCCCTGCGGAAGGTGGCCCGCGTTCGGCTCACCACCGGCAAGGAAGTGACGGTGTACATCCCCGGTGAGGGACACAACCTCCAGGAGCACTCGGTGGTCCTGGTGCGCGGCGGCCGCGTGAAGGACCTTCCGGGCGTGCGCTACCACATCGTCCGGGGCACCCTCGACTCGGTCGGGGTGCAGAGCCGCCGGCAGGCCCGCTCCAAGTACGGCGCCAAGAAGCCCAAGTAGACAGTAGGAGTCGCTGCCATGGCATTTCGCAAGAGGGAACCCCGCATCGTGCGCCCCGCGCCCGTCCGGGCTCGCAAGTTTCGGAAGGTCGCAGACCCCCGGCACGGCGACGAGATCCTCGGCAAGCTCATCAACAAGGTCATGTGGGACGGCAAGAAGAGCACTGCCGAGAGCATCGTTTACGGTGCCCTGGAGTTGGTGGAGACCAAGTCCAGCCAGGCGGGGCTCGAGGTGTTCCACACGGCTCTGGAGAACATCAAGCCGCTCCTCGAGGTCAAGTCCCGGCGGGTGGGGGGTTCCACCTACCAGGTGCCCATCGAGGTGAGCCCCAAGCGGCGACTCTCCCTGGGCATCCGGTGGCTCGTGGAGTACGCCCGAGCCCGGGGCGAGAAGACCATGCGGGAAAAGCTGGCCGGCGAGATCCTCGACGCCCAGCAGAACCGCGGGGGCGCGGTGAAGAAGCGGGAGGACACCCTGCGCATGGCCGAGGCCAACAAGGCCTTTGCCCACTTCCGCTGGTAGTGGGAGGCGTACTCGCCCCGACCCGCGAACGCCCGGTGGCTCGGTCTGCCCCCGCCGACCAGATTCGCAATATCGGGATTGCCGCCCACGTCGATGCCGGCAAGACCACCACCGTGGAGCGAATTCTTTCCCTGACGGGAGGGATGGGGCGGGCCGGAGGGTTTCTCGAGGGGGGAGGCACGCCGGACGGACCGGAAGGGGACCAGGAGCGGGAGATCACGATCACGGCGGCGGCCACTGCCTGTACCTGGCGGGGCTACCGAATCCACCTGATCGACACGCCCGGCCAGGCAGACCGTACACCCGAGGTGGACCGGAGCCTGCGAGTGCTGGACGGTGCGGTGGCCGTCTTGAGCGCCGTCGAAGGGGTGGAGCCCCAGGCGGAGGCGATCTGGCGGCAGGCCGATGAGCGCGGGGTGCCGCGCATCGCCTTTGTCAACAAGATGGACTGTGGGGGGGCCGACTTCTCCCGCGTGCTCGAGATGATGCGGGAGCGGCTGGGGGCGAAGCCTCTCGCGATGCAACTCCCGGTGGGGGCGGAGGCCGGGTTCCGGGGGGTGGTCGATCTGGTGGCCCGCCGGGCGCGACTGTGGGACCGGGAAGAGGAGGGCCCCGGGGGGGAGGACGGGCCGATTCCTGCCGAGCTGCACGCGCAGGCCGGCGCTGCCCGGGCAAGGCTCCTGGATGCCCTCGCCGAGGTCGACGAGGTCTTTCGCCGGGGGGGTGTGGCCGGGGAGGACCCGCCGGAAGAGGCGGTCCGAGCCGGGGTTCGGCGGGCTACCCTGGCGTGCCGGGGGGTGCCGGTGCTGTGCGGTTCGGCGTTCCGCAGCAAGGGGCTCGCAGCGCTCCTGGACGCGGTGGTGGACTACCTGCCCAGCCCCACGGACGTGCCGCCCCAGGTGGGGTACGACCTGGCGGGCAGCAGGGGGGTGGTTCGACGGCCGGACCCTCGGGAGCCCTTCGCGGCCCTGGTGTTCAAGGTGATGACCGACCCGTATGTCGGGCCGCTCACCTTCTTGCGAGTGTATTCGGGAGCGCTCCAGGCCGGGGCCTACGTGCTCAACCCCAGGCGGGGCAAGAGGGAGCGGGTCGGGCGCCTGCTCGAGATGCGCGCCACCGAACGGCGGGAGATCGAGGCCCTGGGTGCGGGGGGCGTGGGTGCCGCGGTAGGGCTCAAGAACACCGTGGCCGGCGATACCCTGTGCGATCCCGGCGCGCCCGTGGTGTTGGAGCTCTCGGAGCCGACCGAGCCGGTCCTCTCTGTGGCCCTGGAGCCGAAGACGCAGGCCGATCGGGAAAAACTCGCGGCGGGCCTGGCGCGTATGGCTTCGGAAGACCCGGCGCTTCTGGCCCGGATGGACGAGGAAACGGGGCGGGCGGTGCTCTCGGGGGGCAGCGAGCTGCACCTGGAGATCCTCGTGAATCGCCTCCTGCGGGAGTTTCAGGTGGGGGCCCAGGTGGAGGGGGTGGCGGTGGCGTACCGGGAGACGGTGTCCGCCGCAGCCCAGGCCGAGGGGCGCTTCGTTCGGCAGACGGGGGGGCGAGGCCACTATGGACACGTGGTCTTGCGGGTCGAGCCGGGCGACCCGGGGGAAGCTCTGGTCTTCGCGAGCGCCGCGAGCGCATCGCCCGTGCCCCGGGAGTACCTGCCCGCCGTCGAGAAGGGTGTGGCGGAGGGCCTGGAGCGGGGGCCGCTGGGCGGGTTTCCGGTGGTGGGCGTGCGCGTCACCGTGCTCGGGGGCTCCTGGCGCGAGGCCGAGAGCTCGGAGGTCGCCTTCCAGCTCGCGGCGTCCCAGGCGGTTCGGGAGGCGGTTCGAGCGGCGGCCCCGGTACTGCTGGAGCCGGTCATGGCGCTGGAAGTCGCGGTCCCGGGAGAGTTTCTCGGCGACGTCACGGCAGAGCTGGCGGCGCGGGGCGGCGCGATTCGCGGTACGGACCGGCGGGGGGGGGCCCAGGTGGTTTACGCCGACGTTCCCCTGGCGGCGCTGTTGGGCTACGGGAGGGTTCTTCGGGCCCGCACCCAGGGACGGGGCACCTTCGGGATGCGGTTTCGACAGTATCGCAGAGCCGTGGATGATGCGGGGTCTCCGGCGGCGTAACAGGAGAGCGGTTTTCGGCGAGAAGTCGATTGAACCGGCAGAGGGTGCGTGTTAGCATCCCGGGCCTTCGTCCCCGGGGGGGCACGCGGGCCCGATCGACCAGAGGAGTGGAACGATGGCCAAGGAAACCTTCAAGCGAACCAAGCCCCACGTGAACATCGGGACGATCGGGCACGTGGATCACGGGAAGACGACCCTGACGGCGGCGATCACCAAGGTGCTGTCGAACAAGGGGTTTGCGAAGTTCACGGCGTTTGACGAGATCGACAAGGCGCCCGAGGAGCGCGAGCGGGGCATCACCATCGCCACGGCGCACGTGGAGTACGAGACCGTCAAGCGCCACTACGCGCACGTGGACTGTCCGGGCCACGCCGATTACATCAAGAACATGATCACGGGTGCGGCGCAGATGGACGGGGCGATCCTGGTGGTGAGCGCGGCGGACGGACCGATGCCCCAGACCCGGGAGCACGTGCTGCTGGCGCGGCAGGTCAACGTGCCCTACCTGGTGGTGTATCTCAACAAGGTCGACATGGTGGACGACCCGGAGCTGCTGGAGCTGGTGGAGCTGGAGGTGCGCGAGCTCCTGAGCAGCTACGAGTTTCCCGGGGACGACACCCCGGTGGTCAAGGGCAGCGCGCTCAAGGCCCTGGGGTGCGGGTGCGGCAAGCCCGAGTGCGCCGACTGCAAGTCGATCTACGAGCTGATGGACGCGGTGGACAGCTGGATACCGGAGCCGCAGCGCGACAAGGACAAGCCGTTTCTGATGCCGGTGGAGGACGTGTTTTCGATCTCGGGTCGGGGCACGGTGGCCACGGGGCGCATCGAGCGGGGCATCGTCAAGGTGCAGGACGAAGTGGAGATCGTGGGGTTCACCCCGACGACCAAGACCGTGGTGACGGGGGTGGAGATGTTTCGCAAGCTCCTGGACCAGGGGGAGGCGGGCGACAACGTGGGGGTGCTGCTGCGGGGGGTCAAGCGCGACGACGTGGAGCGGGGGCAGGTGCTGGCCAAGCCCGGCTCGATCACGCCGCACAAGAAGTTCAAGTGCGAGGTGTACGTGCTGTCGAAGGAAGAAGGTGGGCGGCACACGCCGTTTTTCAACGGGTACCGGCCCCAGTTCTACTTTCGGACGACGGACGTGACGGGGGTGTGCACGCTGCCGGAGGGCACGGAGATGGTGATGCCCGGGGACAACGTGCGCATGGACGTGGAGCTGATCACGCCGATCGCGATGGAGGAAGGGCTGCGGTTCGCGATCCGGGAAGGTGGGCGCACGGTCGGAGCCGGGGTCGTCACCGCCATCAACGAGTAGCGGCCGTTGGAGTGAATCGATGACCAGCGACAAGATCCGGATCCGCCTGAAGGGTTACGACCACAAGCTGCTCGACCAGTCGGTGTCGGAGATCCTCGACGCCGCCAAGCGCACGGGAGCGCGGGTCTCGGGACCCATTCCGCTTCCGACCGAGATCAACCGTTTTTGCGTGCTGCGGTCCCCGCACATCGACAAGAAGTCGCGGGAGCACTTCGAGATGCGCACCCACAAACGGCTTCTCGACATCCTGGATCCCACGCAGCAGACGATCGACGCCTTGATGAAGCTGGACTTGTCTGCGGGCGTGGACGTCGAGATCAAGCTCTAGAGCGAGGGCGGCGCTGCGGGCGCCGTAGGAAGGCAAGGGAGCTCCGATGGCCAAGGGACTACTAGGAAGAAAACTGGGCATGACCCAGGTCTTCGTGGGCGGAGAAGAGCTCATCCCCGTTACGGTGGTCGAGGCGGGACCCTGCACCGTGATCCAGAAGAAGACGCGGGATACGGACGGGTACGACGCCATCCAGATCGGCTTCGAGGAAGTGAAGGCACACCGGGTCACCCGGCCCGCCCTGGGTCACTTCAAGAAGGCCGGTTCGGGAGCGTTGCGGCTTCTCCGGGAGATCCGAGTGGACAACGCCGCCGACTACGAGGTCGGACAGGTCCTCAAGGTGGATATGTTCCAGCCCGGGGACCGGATCGACGTGATCGGGGTGAGCAAGGGCAAGGGCTACCAGGGCGTCATGAAGCGGCACGGGTTCGGCGGGGGCCGGGGCAGTCACGGTTCCATGTTCCATCGCCGCCCGGGCGCGATCGGGGCCCACGAGTCGCCGGGCAAGGTCTTCAAGGGAAAGAAGCTCGCGGGGCAGATGGGCAATCGGCGGGTCACCGTGCAGAACCTCCAGGTGGTCGAGGTGGATACGGACCGCAACCTCATCATGATCCGAGGGGCCGTTCCGGGGGCCAAGCACGGGGCGCTCATGCTTCGCAACGCCGTGAAGCTGGGCGGCAAGTAGGGTACTTCGGCAACTCGGAAGGCGGAGGTTCGCCATGGAAGCACCGGTCTGGAACTCTTCGAACGAGCAGGTGGGCACGGCGGCGCTGGACGACGAGATCTTCGCCGCGCCGGTCAACGATGCCCTCCTCTGGGAAGTCGTGCGGATGCAGCTTGCCGCCCGCCGGCAGGGCAGCCACGACGTGAAGGGCCGCTCGGAGGTCCGGGGTGGGGGCAAGAAGCCCTGGCGGCAGAAGGGCACGGGCCGCGCCCGGGCGGGGTCCCGGCGTTCACCCCTGTGGCGGGGCGGCGCTACGTTGTTTGGACCCACCCCGCGAAGCTACGCCTACAGCATGCCCAAGAAGAAGCGAAGGCTGGCGCTGCGGTGTGCCCTGGCGGCCAAGGCGCGGGACGGGGAGCTCCTGGTGGTGGAGGACCTGGGCCTCTCGGAGATCAAGACCAAGGCGCTGGCCCAGACCCTCAAGACGCTCGGCGTCGGCAGCGGCCTCATCGTGGTGGGAGGACCCGACGAGCGGATCGAGAAGTCCGCGCGCAACCTTCCCCGGGTCAAGGTACTGCGGGCCGAGGGCCTCAACGTCTACGACGTGCTGCGCTACGAGAAGGTGGTCGTGCTGCGCAGCGCCCTCGAGAAGGTGGAAGAGAGGCTCTAGTCATGGCGAGATCGGCATACGACGTGCTCAAGCGGCCGGTGGTCACCGAGAAGGCCACCGACCTGCGCGAGCGGGAGAACGCGGTGGTGTTCGAGGTGGATACCGCGGCCACGAAGGCCGAGATCAAGCAGGCGGTGGAGAAGGTGTTCCAGGTCACGGTCACGGGGGTGCGCACCGTCATCGTCCGTGGCAAGAACGCCCGGGTCGGCCGGTCCGTCGGGCGCAAGAGCAACTGGAAGAAGGCCTACGTATCCCTCAAGGAAGGCGACCAGATCGCGTTCTTCGAGGGCGTGTAGCGGGCCACTGACCCAGGTACGCGAGGGACATACCCATGGCGATCAAGCGCTATCGGCCTACGTCGGCGGGACGCCGCTTCATGTCCGTGTCGACCTTCGAGGAGATCACGGAGGCGACTCCGGAGAAGAGCCTGCTTCGCCCGCTCAAGCGCAGCGGCGGCAGGAACAACCGCGGCCGCATCACCTGTCGCCACATCGGGGGCGGGCACAAGCGGCGCTACCGCGTGATCGACTTCAAGCGAGACAAGCGCGGGATCCCGGCGAAGGTCTCCTCGATCCAGTACGATCCGAACCGCAGCTCGCGCATCGCGCTCCTGACGTATCTGGACGGGGAAAAGCGCTACATCCTCTCCCCGAAGGATCTCAAGGTGGGCGACCGCCTCGAGGCGGGACCCGGGGTGGAGGTCAAGCCGGGCAATGCCCTTCCCCTGGGGGGCATCCCCCTGGGCACGCTGGTCCACAACGTGGAGCTGAAACCTGGCAAGGGCGGGCAGCTGTGCCGCAGCGCCGGCACCTACGGTCAGCTCATGGCGAAGGAGGGGGACTACGCCCAGATTCGCCTGCCCTCGGGCGAGGTGCGCAAGGTCCGGGTGGAGTGCTACGCCACGGTGGGGCAGGTTGGCAACGAGGACCACGAGAACCTGCGCATCGGCAAGGCCGGGCGGACGCGGTGGCTGGGCATCCGGCCCACGGTGCGGGGCGTGGCCATGAACCCCATCGACCATCCCCACGGGGGCGGCGAGGGGCGAACCTCGGGCGGGCGCCACCCCGTGAGCCCCTGGGGTGTGCCCACCAAGGGAAAGAAGACGCGCAAGAACAAGGCCACGCAGCAGTACATCGTGCGCCGGCGGAAGTAGGAGCGGAACCCATGGCCCGATCCATCAAGAAGGGACCTTTCGTCGACGCCCACCTGGAAGAGAAGGTGGCGAAGGCACGGCAGACCGGCGACAAGCGGGTCATCAAGACCTGGTCCCGGCGCTCGGTCATCCTGCCCGACTTCATCGGGTACACCTTCGCCGTGCACAACGGCAAGACCTTCGTCCCCGTGTTCGTGACGGAGAACATGGTGGGCCACAAGCTCGGGGAGTTCTCCCCCACCCGGACCTTCCGCTCTCACGTCAAGGGTGAGGGCAAGGGCAAGAAGCGGTAGCGCAGAGGACACCCATGCAAGCCAATGCGACGCTACGATACCTGAGGATGGCTCCACGCAAGGTGCGCCTGGTGGCGGACCTGGTGCGGGGCAAGCCCGTGCAGGATGCCCTGAGCGCGCTGCGCTTCACCCCCAAGTCGGCCAGCCTCCCGGTGCGCAAGGTCATCGAGTCGGCGCTGGCCAACGCGGAGAACAACCACGGCCTCGACATCGACACCCTCTGGGTTCGGGAGATCCGGGTGGACGAGGGGCCCACGCTCAAGCGGTTCCGGCCCAGGGCACAGGGGCGCGCGTTTCGGATCATGAAGCGCACGAGCCACGTCTCGGTGGTGCTCGAAGAGAAGTAACCAGAGGAGGTGTGCGTTGGGTCAGAAGGTTCATCCCTACGGCTTTCGCGTTGGCGTCAACAAGCCCTGGCTTTCCCGCTGGTACGGGGGAAAAGACTACTCCAAGACCCTGCACGAGGATCTGGAGCTGCGCAGGTTCCTGAAGAAGGAGCTCGACCAGGCCGGGGTGGCCAACATCGAGATCGAGCGGGTCGCCAACAAGGTGCGCGTCGAGGTCCACACCGCCCGCCCCGGCATCGTGATCGGGAAGAAGGGCGCGGAGATCGATCGGCTGCGCAAGGTGCTCACGGACAAGACCGGCAAGGAGGTCTTCCTCAACGTCCGGGAGATCAAGCGTCCCGAGCTCGACGCCCAGCTGGTGGCCGAGAACATCGCCTCCCAGATCAAGCGGCGGGTCGCCTTCCGGCGCGCCATGAAGCGGGCCGTGACGGCCGCCATGAAGCTTGGGGCCGAGGGGATCCGCGTGAGCTGCGGCGGCCGCCTGGGGGGCGCCGAGATCGCCCGGAGCGAGTGGTACCGGGAGGGACGGGTGCCGCTCCACACCCTGCGGGCCGACATCGACTACGGGTTCGCCGAGAGCTTCACCACCTACGGCGCCATCGGCGTGAAGGTGATCATCTTCAAGGGCGAGCTCCTGAGCGACGCCGAGGGCGCTCGGCTGACGAAGGGTAAATAGCCATGTTGACGCCCAAGAACACCAAGTACCGCAAGCAGCACCGCGGCCGGCGGCGGGGGATGGCCCACCGGGGAAGCAGCATCAACTTCGGGGACTACGCGCTCCAGGCCGTGGACGTGGCGTGGGTGACGTCGCGGCAGATCGAGGCCGCCCGTATCGCCATCAGCCACCACGTGAAGCGCGGCGGAAGGCTTTGGATTCGGATCTTCCCGGACAAGCCCTTTACCAAGAAGCCCCTGGAGGTCCGGATGGGAAAGGGGAAGGGGGCGCCCGAGGGATGGGTGGCCGTGGTGCGGCCCGGCCGGGTGCTCTACGAGCTCAAGGGGGTGACCGAGGAGCTGGCCCGGGAGGCGCTGCGGCGCGCGGCCCACAAGCTCCCCATGAAGACGCGGATCATCTCCCGGGAGGACGTGTATGAGCGCTAAGGAGCTGCGCGATCTCTCCAGCGAGGAGCTTCGCGCCAAGGAAGCCGAGCTCCGCCAGGAGCTCTTCAATCTGCGGTTCCAGCACGCCACCCGGCAGCTGGAGAATACGGCCCGGATCCCGGCGGCCAAGCGGGAGATGGCTCGGGTGCTGACGGTGCTGCGCGAGCGCGAGCTCGCCGGGGCGTAAGGAAACGAAGGACGAGACCATGGCAGAGACGAAGCGCGGCCCGAGGAAGCAGATGACCGGGGTGATCGTGAGCGACAAGATGGCCAAGACGGTGACCGTCCTGGTCGAAGGGCTCCGCAAGCACCCAATCTACGAGAAGTACGTGATCCGGTCCAAGAAGTACAAGGCCCACGACGAAGCCAACAGCTGCCGCGTGGGGGACAAGGTGCTCATCGAGGAGACCCGCCCTCTCAGCCGCGACAAGCGCTGGCGGGTGAAGGAAATCCTGGAGCGGGCCGTCTGAGGACGGGAGAGAGACCATGATCCAACAGGAATCCGTACTCAACGTGGCGGACAACTCGGGCGCCAAGCGCGTGTACTGCATTCGGATCGCGGGCGGCTCGAAGCGCAAGTACGCCAGCGTGGGCGACATCATCACGGTTTCCGTGCGGGAGGCCATCCCGAACAGCAAGGTGGCCAAGGGGTCGGTGGCCCGGGCGGTGATCGTTCGCACGGCCAAGGAGGTTCGGCGGCCCGACGGAAGCTACATCCGGTTCGACGACAACGCCGCGGTGCTCATCAATAAGGACGGCGAGCCGGTCGGCACCCGGGTGTTCGGCCCCGTGGCCCGGGAGCTGCGGGCCAAGAACTTCATGAAGATCGTCTCCCTGGCCCCTGAGGTCCTCTAGCGAGGCCGGGGAGGAAGGTGGAACATGGGTTCGATTGGGAAGATCAAGAAGAACGACCTGGTGGAAGTGATTGCCGGAAACGAGAAGGGCAAGCGCGGCAAGGTGCTGCGCGTGCTGCGGGACAAGGACCGCGCCGTGATCGAGAAGATCAACCTGGTGCGCCGCCACAAGAAGGGCGATGCCCAGAGCAAGGGGGGCATCATCGACAAGGAGGCGCCCCTGCACCTGTCCAACGTGGGCCCGGTGTGTGAGAAGTGCGACCGTCCGGTTCGCGTGGGGCGAAAGGCGCTGGAAGACGGCACCAAGGTCCGGTCCTGCAAGCGCTGCGGTGAAGTGCTCGACAAGTAACGCCGGACGGCCGGGAAGGTGAGGAACATGGCGAGGTTGAGGGACCGCTACCAGAAAGAGATCGTACCCGCGATGACCAAGGCCTTCAGCTACGGCAACGTGATGCAGGTGCCGCGGCTGGAGAAGATCGTGGTCAACGTGGGAGCGGGCGAGGCCAAGGACAACGCCAAGCTCATGGACCAGCTCGTGGAGGACCTTGCCCGCATCACCGGGCAGCGGCCGGTGGTGACCCGGGCCAAGAAGTCCATCGCCAACTTCCACCTGCGGGAGGGGCAGCCCGTGGGATGCAAGGTGACCCTTCGCGGCGCCCGGATGTACGAGTTCCTCGACCGCATGGTGAATGTGGCGCTTCCTCGGGTGAGGGACTTCAAGGGAGTGTCGGGCAAGGGATTCGACGGCCGGGGGAACTACACCCTCGGGATCCACGAGCACGTGATCTTCCCCGAGATCGACCTGGAGAAGGTGGAGAAGGTCAAGGGGATGAACGTGTGCATCACCACCACTGCCGAGACCGACGAGGAGGGCAAGCAGCTCCTCCGGCTCTTCGGCATGCCCTTCCGTAACTGAGGCAGGGGAGGTACCCGTGGCGACGACAGCGCAGATGGAGAAGCAAAAGCACCCCCCCAAGTTCAAGGTTCGCTGGCGCAACCGGTGTCGGGTGTGCGGGCGGTCCAGGGGGTTCTATCGGAAGTTCGAGCTGTGCCGCCTGTGCGTGCGGAAGCTGGCCCACGAGGGCAAGCTCCCGGGCGTGACCAAGGCGAGCTGGTAAGGTTTTTCGAGGAGATTCCGAGATGCCGTTGACCGATCCCATCGCCGACATGCTCACCCGGATCCGCAATGCCGTGCAGGCGCGCCACGAGGTGGTGCAGATCCCGGGTTCGAAGATCAACCGGGCCGTCCTCGAGGAACTGCGCGAGGAGGGGTACCTGGCCGACGTGACGTGGCAGGAAGACGGCCGCCAGGGCGTGATCCTGGTGCGCCTGAAGTACGACAGCCGGGGAGATTCCGCCATCGACGGCCTACAGCGGGTGAGCAAGCCCGGACGTAGGGTCTACGTCGGGGCGGGAGACATTCCCAAGGCCCGCAGCGGCTACGGTACGGTGGTCTTGTCCACGTCCAGGGGCGTCCTCACCGACAGGAAGGCGCGACAACAGGGAGTGGGCGGAGAAGTTCTCTGCTCCGTGTGGTAGCCGGCGCACCCAAGAGGAGAGTGCAGCGATGTCGAGGATCGGCAAGATGCCCGTCGCCCTGCCTGCCAAGGTGGAGGTGGAGCACAAGGGCCAGAAGATGACGATCAAGGGGCCCAAGGGTGCGCTCGCCCTCGACGTGCACCCCGATATCCGGGTAGAGGTGTCCCCGTCGGAGCTCAACGTACGCCGGCCCACCGACCACCGCCGGCACCGGGCCCTGCACGGGATGACGCGCAGCCTCTTGCAGAACATGGTCACCGGGGTGACGGCGGGGTTCGAGAAGGGGCTGGAGGTCGTGGGGGTGGGCTACCGGGCGAACTTGCAGGGAAAGAGCCTCACGCTGAGCGTGGGCTACTCCCATCCGGTGGAGTTCGACGTCCCCGGCGATGTCACCGTCGAGGTGAAGGATCAGCGGGTGATCTCGGTCAAGGGGATCGACAAGCAGCGGGTGGGACAGGTGGCGGCGATCATCCGATCGTTCAAGCCCCCGGAGCCCTACAAGGGGACGGGGATCCGGTACGTGGGCGAGCACATCGTCCGCAAGGAAGGCAAGTCGGGCGCGAAGTAGCACCACGGCCCGAGGGCAGGTCAGCGAAGGGTCCGGGATAGGAAGGAGCAGCGGCAGATGAACCGACTGGTGGCCAAGCGCGACGCGATCGCAGCCCGCAAGAAACGGGTGCGCAGGAAGGTGGTCGGGACGGCCGGGCGGCCGCGCCTGACCGTGTACAAGAGCGGCAAGCACGTGTACGCGCAGATCATCGACGACGCGTCGGGGCGGACCCTGGTGGCCGCTTCGAGCATGGGGCGGGACCTGCGCGACGACCTGAAGACGACCAGTACCGTGGAGGCGGCCAAGACCGTGGGCGCCGCCATCGGCAAGAAGGCGCTGGCGCGAGACATCACCCAGGTGGTCTTCGACCGCAACGGGTACCCTTTCCACGGGAAGGTGAAGGCTCTGGCCGACGCCGCCCGTGAGGCGGGGCTCCAGTTTTGACCCAGACCGGGAAGCGCGGACAGGAGGGTAGGCTCTTGAGCAGCATGGACTCCAGGAACTTCGACGCCAAGGGCGGAGAGCTCTTCGACCGGGTGATCCACTTGAACCGGGTCGCCAAGGTGGTGAAGGGCGGGCGGCGGTTCTCCTTCAGCGCCCTCGTGGTGGTCGGCGACCACGCGGGGTCGGTGGGCATCGGCCTGGGGAAGGCCAAGGAGGTGCCGGAGGCCATCCGCAAGGGCATCGAGGCGGCCAAACGGGAGCTGGTGAAGGTCCCGGTGATCAACGGCACCATCCCCCACGAGATTCTCGGCCACTTCGGTTCCGGGCTGGTGGTTCTCAAGCCGGCGGCGCCCGGCACGGGCGTCATCGCCGGGGGCGCCGTGCGGGCCGTGGTGGAGTCCGCCGGGATCCGCGACATCCTCACCAAGTGCCTGGGGACGAGCAACCCTCACAACGTGGTCCGGGCGACCCTGGAGGGCCTGGCGCGGCTGCGCCACCCCGACCAGATCGCGGCCCGCCGCGGGAAGAGCCTCGACGAGATCCGGGCCTGACGGCCGGGAGGTAGAGACCATGCGACTGCACGATCTCAAACGCCCCAAGGGCGCGGTGAAGGAAAAGAAGCGGGTCGGCCGTGGTCCCGGGTCGGGCCTGGGGAAGACCGCCGGGCGCGGGCACAAAGGCGCCCGGGCCCGGGCCGGCTACGGCGGGAAGCAGGGCTTCGAGGGCGGGCAGATGCCGCTCGCGCGCCGGCTCCCGAAGGTGGGCTTCAAGAATCCGTTCCGCAAGGAGTACGCGTGCGTGAACGTGTGCGACCTGAACCGGTTCGACGACGGCACCGAGGTGACGCCTGTGCTGCTGGTCGAGCAGGGGCTGGTCAAGAAGCTCCAGGACGGCGTGAAGATCCTCGGCAAAGGGGACCTGGAGCGCAAGCTCGTGGTCTTCGTCCACAAGGTAAGCCAAGGCGCGCGGGAGAAGATCGAGGCCCGCGGCGGAGAGGTAAAGGAGGCCTAGGTGGTCGGGGACTTCCAGGGGATCGGAAAGATCCCCGAGCTCAGACGCCGTATCCTGATCACGTTCCTGCTCCTGGGCGTGTACCGGGTGGGGGCCCACGTGCCCGTGCCCGGGATCGACGCCGGGGCGCTGGCAGAGTTCTTCGCTCGGCTCGAGGGCAACATCCTGGGGCTCATCGATATGTTCTCCGGGGGCGCGCTCAGCCGCATGAGCGTGTTCGCACTGGGCATCATGCCCTACATCAGCGCCTCGATCATCTTGCAGCTCCTGACCGTGGTGGTCCCCACCCTGGAGAAGCTCTCCAAGGAGGGGGAGCAGGGGCGCAAGAAGATTACTCAGTACACCCGGTACGGCACGGTGGTGCTCTCGGTGGTCCAGGGGTTCGGTATCGCCGTGGGCCTGGAGAACATGGCCGGTCCCGGGGGGGCCAGCGTGGTGGTTGCAGGGGGCTGGGGGTTCCGGCTCATGACGGTCACCACGCTGACGGCCGGCACCGCGTTCATCATGTGGCTGGGCGAGCAGATCACCGAGAGAGGCATCGGCAACGGCATCAGCCTCATCATCTTCGCCGGCATCGTGGCGGGAATGCCCGGTGCCATCTACAACACCTTCCGGCTCATGGGAGCCGGGCAGATCCACCTGTTCGTGGTGCTTCTGCTCATCGTGGTGATGGTCGGGGTCACGTTCTTCATCGTGTGGGTGGAGCGGGCCCAGCGGCGCATCCCGGTGCAGTACGCGAAACGGGTGGTGGGGCGACGGGTGTACGGGGGGCAGAGCACCCATCTGCCGCTCAAGGTGAACACGGCCGGCGTGATTCCGCCCATCTTCGCGTCGTCTCTGCTCATGTTTCCCACCACGGTGGGACAGTTCATCGACCACCCCTGGGTGCAGACCATGGTGGGGCTGCTCGCCCCGGGGCAGATCGTGCACGACGTGCTCTTCGTTGGGCTCATCATCTTCTTCTGCTACTTCTACACGGCGGTGACGTTCAATCCGGTAGACGTGGCCGACAACATGAAGAAGTACGGAGGGTACATCCCTGGAATCCGGCCCGGGCAGCGCACCGCCGAGTACATCGACAAGGTGCTCTCTCGGCTCACCTTCTGGGGCGCGCTGTACGTGAGCTTCATCTGCGTGCTGCCCACCATTCTCATCAGCCGCTTCGGAGTACCGTTCTACTTCGGCGGCACGGGACTGCTCATCGTGGTGGGCGTGTCCCTCGACACGGTCTCGCAGATCGAGACCCACCTCATTACGCGGCACTATGAGGGCCTGATGGGTGCCAAGCGCATTCGCGGGCGTCGCTGACCCAACGGGAAAGAGGAGGGAACCCCATGCGGCTGATTCTGCTCGGACCTCCGGGGGCAGGGAAGGGCACCCAGGCGACGCGGCTGGTGGAGAAGTACCAGATTCCCCAGATCTCCACCGGGGACATCCTTCGCGCAGCGGTGCGGCAGGGGACCGAGCTGGGGAAGTCGGCCAAGTCGTACATGGACGCGGGCAAGCTCGTTCCCGATTCGGTCGTGATCGGCATCATCGGGGAGCGGCTGCGGGAGGCGGACTGCGCCAAGGGGTACATCCTGGACGGCTTTCCCCGCACGGTGGCCCAGGCCGATGCCTTGAAGGACACCGTGGCCCGGATGGGACAAGCCATCGACCACGTGCTCTCCGTGGAGGTGCCCAACGAGGAGCTCGTGGAGAGACTCTCGGGGCGGCGCACCTGCAAGGGATGCGGGGCCATGTACCACGTGAAGTTCAGCCAGCCCAAGGTGGCCGGAACGTGCGACAAGTGCGGCGGGGAGCTCTTCCAGCGCGATGACGACCGGGAGGCCACGATCCGGGCCCGGCTGAAGGTGTACGACGAGCAGACCGCCCCGCTCATCGCCTACTACCGAAAGGCCGGGCTGCTTCGGCCCATCGACGGCATGGGGGGGATGGAGGAGATCCTGGGCCGGATCACGGCGGTGCTGGGGGGTTGATCGTCCTGAAGTCGGCCCGGGAGATCGAGGAGATGGTCCGGGCGAACCGGATCGTCGCCGAGATTCTGGCCCGGGTGAGGGAAGCGGTACGACCCGGTGTGACGACCGCGGAGCTGGAGGAGGTCGCCCGGGAAGAGGTGGAGCGCAGGGGGGTGGTGGCGGCGTTCCAGGGGGTCAGGAACCCGCAGGGGAAGCCGTATCCGTGCTGTCTGTGCACCTCGGTCAACGACGAGGTGGTGCACGGCATCCCGAGCCGGGGCCGGGTGTTGCGCGACGGCGACCTCCTGAGCGTGGACTGCGGAGTGCTGCACCGGGGCTTCTACGGGGATGCGGCCTTTAGCGTGTCGGTGGGCAAGGGCAGCGACCGGGGTCGGGCCCTGATCCGGGCGGCCGAGGAGGCACTGGCTGCAGGCATCCGGGAGGCTCGGGCAGGAAGGCGCCTGGGCGATCTCTCGGCCGCCATCCAGGCTGTGGTGGAGGGGGCGGGGTTCACCGTGGTGCGGGAGTTCGTGGGGCACGGCATCGGCCGATCCCTCCACGAGGACCCCCAGGTTCCGAACTACGGTGAGAAGGGCACGGGCGTACGGCTGCGGCCGGGCATGGTGCTCGCCATCGAGCCCATGATTAACGACGGCACCACCGGGGTCGTGGTGGACCCGGATGGGTGGACTGCACGTACCCGCGACGGGAGCCTGGCGGCCCACAGCGAGCACAGCGTGGCCGTCACGGAGCGGGGGCCCCTGATCCTGAGCCGCCTGGACTGAGAGCCTGTGAAAGAATCGTCGCGCAGCAGATTGTTTCACAGGCTCTGAGAGGAGAGCGAGGGCATGGCGAAAGAGGAAGCGATTGAGGTCGAGGGGACGGTGGTGGAGCCCCTGCCCAACGCCATGTTTCGTGTGGAGCTCGACAACGGTCATCGGGTGCTTGCGCACGTGTCCGGGAAGATGAGAAAGTTCTTCATTCGCATTTTGCCGGGAGACCGGGTGACCGTGGAGCTTTCGCCCTACGACCTCACCCGGGGGCGGATCACGTACCGGAAGAAGTAGCCGAGAGGGCTTGGGAGAATCAACATGAAAGTTCGGCCTTCCGTAAAGAGAATCTGCGACAAGTGCAAGGTGATCCGGCGCAAGGGAATCGTTCGGATCATTTGCGACAACCCCCGGCACAAGCAGCGCCAGGGGTAGTGCCGGAGCACGTGTCGAGAGCAGCAGTGAGAATCGGCGTCGCGGCGGGCAGGCTCTTCCGCCGGGCCCCGCGGTCCTGAGACCACCAGAGGAGGTTGTACAGTGGCGAGAGTGTCGGGTATCGACTTGCCGCGCGCCAAGCGCATCGAGGTCGCCCTCACGTATATCTACGGGATCGGCCGGTCCTCGGCCCGCCAGATTCTGGGCGAGGCTCAGGTGGGGTTCGATCGCAAGGCCGGGGACCTGACGGACGACGAGCTGCAGAAGATCCGCAAGGTGATCGACGAGCGCTACAAGGTGGAGGGAGATCTCCGCCGCGAAGTGCTGTCGCACGTGAAGCGGCTCATGGATCTCGGGTGCTACCGGGGCCTGCGGCACCGCAAGGGGTTGCCGGTACGCGGGCAGCGCACGCGCACCAACGCCCGCACGCGCAAGGGCCCCCGGCGTCGATAGAGGAACCGGTACCTAGAAGCAGGAGCAGTGGAGGAGTCATGGCGAAGAGGTCCAGCGGCGCCCGGCGGGTGAAGAAGGTCAAGAAGAACATTCGCGACGGGATCGCCCACATCCGCAGCACGTTCAACAACACGGTCATCACCATTACCGACCTGAGCGGCAACACGGTCGCGTGGTCGAATGCCGGGGTCGCCGGGTTCAAGGGCTCGCGCAAGAGCACCCCGTTTGCAGCCCAGATGGCGGGCAAGGATGCCGCCGAAAAGGCGATGGAGCACGGGATGCGCAACGTCGTGGTGTATGTGAAGGGCCCCGGCTCGGGCCGCGAGGGAGCCGTTCGGGCACTCCACGCTGCGGGCCTGACCCTGACCGCCATCAAGGACGTGACCCCGATTCCCCACAACGGATGCCGTCCGCCGAAACGGCGCCGGGTGTAAGAAGAAACCAGAGGAGGTACCGCTTTGGCAAGGTATCGAGGAGCCGTATGCCGGCTGTGCCGGCGCGAGCGGATGAAGCTCTTTCTCAAGGGCGACCGGTGTTTCACGGACAAGTGTGCCGTGGAACGCCGCAACTACCCCCCGGGCCAGCATGGGCAGGGGCGCGTCAAGGTGTCGGAGTACGGCCGCCAGCTGCGGGAGAAGCAGAAGGTCCGCCGGGTCTACGGGATGCAGGAGAGCCAGTTCCGCATCTACTTCGGGGAAGCGGATCGGTCCAAGGGCGTCACGGGCCTGCGCTTGCTCCAGTTGCTCGAGTCGCGCCTGGACAACATGGCCTACCGGATGGGGTTTGCCAACTCGCGCTCCGAGGCCCGGCACCTGGTGCGGCACGGCCACTTCACGGTCAACGGCCGGCGGGTCAACATCCCCTCGTTCCAGACCAAGCCCGGGGACGTGGTGGCGGTGCGCGAGAAGAGCCGGAAGATCCCGCCGGTCGTCTCCGCCCTCGAGAACCTGGCGAGCCGGGGAGTTCCGCGCTGGCTCGACGTGGATGCCAAGGCCTTCCAGGGACAGGTCAAGGAGCTTCCCGCCCGGGAAGACCTGACGCTTCCCATCGAAGAGCACCTGATCGTGGAGCTGTACTCGAAGTAAGATTCCGAGGGGCACGGCCCTCGGCGGAGGTTGGCGACGTTGCAAGAAAGAAACTGGCGTGAGCTGATTCGACCCAAGCGGCTGGAGGCGGAGCCTGAGAGCCTGAGCGCCACCTACGGCAAGTTCGTAGCGGAGCCTCTGGAGCGCGGGTTCGGCACGACCCTGGGGAACGCACTGCGCAGGGTGCTCTTGTCGAGCCTCCAGGGCGCTGCGATCTGCCAGGCAAAGTTCGACGGGGTCCCCCACGAGTTCTCTTCCGTTCCGGGGGTCAAGGAGGACGTGAGCGAGATCATCCTCAACTTGAAGGAGGTGCGGCTGCGGGCCCATACGGACAAGGCCAAGCGGCTGCGCATCCTGAAGACGGGGCCCGCCGTGGTTCGCGCCGGGGACATCGAGGCGGGGAGCACCATCGAGGTCTTGAACCCCGACCGCCACATCGCCACCCTCGCGGAGGGAGCGAAACTCGACGTGGAGCTCGTGGTGAAGGTGGGCAAGGGCTATGTGCCCTCGGACCGCAACAAGGACGAGGACATGGCCATCGGGTGGATTGCGCTGGATGCGATCTACAGCCCCATGGAGAAAGTCAATGTTCGGGTGGAGCAGGCCCGCGTGGGCCAGCGCACCGACTATGACAAGCTCATCCTCGAGGTGTGGACCGACGGCAGCGTCAAGCCTCAGGACGCGGTGGCGTACGGCGCGAAGATTCTGAAGGACCAGGTGCAGGTCTTCATCAACTTCGACGAGGGAAGCGGCGACGGGGAGTCCTCGGAGGAGCGCGAGAGCTACACGTACAACCCGAACCTCGACCGGAAGGTGAGCGAGCTCGAGCTCTCGGTGCGTGCGGCGAACTGCCTCAAGGCGGCAAACATCCGCTACATCGGCGAGCTGGTGCAGAAGACCGACGGCGAGATGCTCAAGACCAAGAACTTCGGGCGGAAGTCCCTGAACGAGATCAAGGACCTCATGGTGACGATGAACCTCCACCTGGGAATGGAAATACCCGGCTGGAGTCCTCCGGAGGAGACCCCGGAGGAAGAAGAAGCCTGACCGGCGAGTGACCAGGGAAAGGAATCGACATGCGCCATAGGATCTCCGGCCGCAAGCTGGGGCGGAATGCCTCTCACCGCAAGGCGATGTTTCGCAACATGGTGACGTCGCTGTTCGAGCACGAGCGGGTGCAGACCACCGATGCCAAGGCGAAGGAGCTTCGGCGGGTGGCGGAAAAGCTCATCACTCTGGGCAAGCGGGGCGACCTCCATGCGCGCAGGCTCGTCCTGGCCTACGTCCGCGACAAGGGCGTGGTGGCCAAGCTCTTCGACGAGATCTCTCCGCGGTATGCGCAGCGGCCCGGCGGGTACACCCGCATCATCAAGGTGGGCGAGAGAAGGGGCGACGGGGCGCCGGTGAGCTTCCTGGAGCTCGTGCAGGAGCCGTACGCTCCTCGCGGCAAGGCCAAGGCGACCGTCGCCGGACCTGCCGCAGGGGAGAGTGTGTCAGGGGGTGGGGGCGAAGCTCCGGCGTGAGCGCGGATTCCCGGAAAGACAGCGAGCGGGGCAAGGGTGCGACCTTGCCCCGCTCTTCTTTGGGGGGTGCAGGGCAGGGCCTGCGGGCCCAGGGGATCTGCGTGCGCCGGGGCCAGGGGGTCGTGTTGGAGGAGGTGGACCTCGAGCTCGCCCCGGGAGAGCACGTGGTGCTCGTGGGGCCCAACGGCTCGGGCAAGACGACGCTGCTCTTGACCCTCAAGGGGGCGCTGGCACCGGAGCATGGGCGGGTGACCCTCGGGGAAGGGCCGATCGCGCCGTTCGATCCGAGGGTGGGGATGGTCTTCGCCAACCCGGAAGACCAGGGGGTGGCGCCGGTGGTCGAGGACGACGTGGCCTTCGGGCTCGAAACCCGCGGCCTGGCTCCGGCGCAGACCCGGCGGCGGGTGGAAGAGAGCTTGAAGGCGGTGGGGTTGTGGGAGGAGCGAAGTGCGCTGACCCACACCCTCTCGGGGGGGCAGGCCCAGAGGCTCGCCCTGGCCGCCGTGATCGCCCTCGGTGCCCGGTTCCTCCTGCTCGACGAAGCCACGTCGATGCTGAGCCCCTGGGACCGGGACGGCCTCTTGCGCACCGTGGCGGAGCTGCGGGGAAACGGCGCGGGGGTCCTCCAGGTGACCCACCAGGGCGAAGAGATCCTGTGGGCCGACCGGGTCGTGGCCCTGGCCGGCGGGCGGGTGGCCTTCTCCGGGGCCCCCGAGGCGTACTTTTGCTGGAGCGGGTGCCAGCTTCCCGCGCCGCCCTATGAGAGGGCTCGGCGCCGTGCGGCGGCCGAGGGCAAGCGCCTTCCGTCGTTTCCGGAGCTCGCGGCGTGGGTGGCGCAGTGATCCGGGGCGAAGGGCTCGGCGTACGCCGCGGCAATCGGGCCGGAGCCTGGGTCGTAGCCCTCGAAGACGTGACGGTCGCCCTGGGCGCCGGAGAGCTCCTGATGGTGCTGGGGCGTCCGGGCTCGGGGAAGACGACCCTATTGGAGTGCCTGGCCGGGCTCCTGCCCCTTCACCAGGGGAGCGTGGAGCTTGGGGGCAGAGGGGGGCCTCTCTGGTCGTGGACCTCGGGGCAGGTGCCCCCCCGCGACGTCGGGCGGGCCGCGGGGCTCCTGTTCCAGTACCCGGAGCGGCAACTCGTGGGGCGAACCCCCCTGGAGGACGTGGCGTGGGGGTTGGGCGGTCGGGCGCCGTGCCGGAAGGTGGACGGGGGGGACGCCGCACGGGACGCATTGGTGCGTGCCGCGGTGCCCGAGCCCCTCTGGGAGCTGCCCGTAGCGAACCTCAGTCGTGGGGAGAAGCGGCGCGTGGCCCTGGCGGGGGTTCTGGCGCGGCGCCCCAAGGTGCTCCTGCTCGATGAGCCCTCGGTGGGCCTCGACCCCCACGGGCAGCACCTCGTGTGGGACGAAGTGGCGTCGTTTCGCGCCGAGGGGGGGGCGGTGCTCGTGGCCACCCACTGGCCGGAGCCGCTGCTGCCCCTGGCGACGCGGGTACTGTGCCTCAGCGCCGGACGTCCTCTCTTTTCCGGGGCCCCGGCGGCCCTTCTCGGTGCGGCCGCCTCCGACCCGGCGCTCCGGGAGCTCCTGCCCTGGTCCTGGCGACTTGCCGCCAAGCTGGACAGGGAGGGGCCCCTTCCGGCCGCCGCCGAGGTGTGGGGAGACATCCTGCGGAAGTGGCTGCGAGAGGAGGCGGGACTTCCCTTCGCGTCGGGTCAGCCTGCCGAGGTGACTCGCTCCAGGGCCTCGTAGACCGCCGCCACCTCGGCGCGCAGCCCGTCGTCCAGATCAAAGGGGCTTACCCCATCCCGGTCGGCCCGGCGGATCGCCTCGCGCAGGGAGAGGTGGCCGAGCACGGGCATGGGTGCCACCCCTTCCTGCACCATGACCCGGTCATCCTCGCTCGACACCTTGTTGCCGACCACGAACACCTTCCTCACCCCGAGGTCCGTGGCGAGGCGGCGGATCTGGTGGGCCGTCTGAACGGCCCGCTGGCCGGGTTCCACCACCACGAGAAACGCGTCCACCCCCTCGGTGCTGCCCCGGGCCAGGTGCTCCAGGCCGGCCTCCATGTCGACGATCACGGTCTCGCCGCGCCCCACCATGAGATGGCGCATCAGGGTTCGCAGAAGGGTCCCTTCCGGGCACAGGCACCCTCCTCCCCCCTTGGGAACCGTCCCCAGGGTCAGGAGTTTGACCCCGTCGTGGACGATGCCGTAGGCGTCGGGAATGTCGTCCACCTTGGGGTTGAGTTTGAACATCCCCCCAAACGTGCCGGCCTGGGCGCCGGTGCGCTCGGACACCAAGTCCTTCATCTGGGCCAGGGGTTGGAGGGACCCCAGCCGCTCCGCCGGAATTCCCAGGGCGGACGGAAGGTTGGCGTCGGGGTCCGCATCGATGGCGAGCACCTTCTGGCCCCGAGCCGCAAGCAGGCGTGCCAGGCACCCCGCCAAGGTCGTCTTCCCCACACCCCCTTTTCCGCTGATGGCGATCTTCATGGCAGTTTCCCTTCCAATGGCTAAGAGAGCGGTGGTGCAAGGGTCAAGTGGTCGCAGATACGGACCGGATGGACCGTGGTTCGGATTCCGAACCACGTCCAGGCGCCGCCTCGTCCACCGTGTCGCCGGTCCAGTATCGCAGCACCGTCTCCCGCGCGGCAAGCCCCGCGGGGTTTACGTCCCTGGCCGTTGGCGCCAGGGATCTCGGGACAGCAGGCGATGTACCAGTCGCCATCCCGTTCGATCACAGCCGTGAACTCGTTGTGCATGGGAGGTTCCCCGTCGAAGCTGGCTACACATGGATCGTGGGAGCCGTTCCGTACAGGGGCCCGAAGTGGCGTCGGTCGCCGGTGAGCAGGTGGGTCGCCTTGGCGGCGATCGCCGCGGCGAGAATCACCTGGGCCTTGAGTGGCAGCTCCACGCCCGCCGGAAGATCCAGAGAAAGACGCGATCCACCGCTTACGGCCGCTCGTGGGGGATGGCGTCGGGGTCCAGGCCCAGCCGCCGCACCTCGAATCGGGCCTGCGCGTCATCCTCTTCGTCGACGGCATTCTGGAGCAGGAACTCAGCCCTTCGTTCGGTCGTGTAGGTCTCCAAAAGCTCCTCGTCTGCGGCTCGCCGCAGCGTGAGCCCTTCGGGGCCTTCCTCCAGGACGAGCAAGCAGCCCTCCTCGAGTCCGTAGCGCCGCAACATCCGGGGCGGGATGACCACGGTTCCGCGCTTGCCGACTCTTCCCACGTCGATCATCCGGTTCTCACCTCGTTCTGAGCGCAGGCCGCGAGCCGAGAGCCACCTCGGCCGCCCGCCCCGGTCGTTGGACCTCGCCGGGTACCGGGGCGCTCCGTTCCGCACGTTTCACATCTCACGCTTCACGTCCCCCGGCACCGGAAACCCGAGGCCCTTGGCCGTTGGCTGTTGGGAGCGAACTGCCGGCCCTTCACCCTTCACGCCTCACGTCCCCCGTCCTCCGACCCCCGTCCCCCGAACCGGGAACCGGGAACCGGGAACCGGGAACTGGGAACTGGGAACTGGGAACTGGGAACTGGGAACCGGGAACCGGGAACTGGGAACCGGGAACGCCAACCGCAGTACCCGTCCCCCGTCACGAGCGAAAGCAAATTGCGCCGTGGATGCGCTGGGAGCAGAATGAGCTGCAAGGGTGGCTTGGGGCCGAGAATGTTCCGTGCGCAGGGGAAGCCTGCCGCTGCGTGACCGGTCGCGCACTGCATCCGGGAGGCGGTGGAAGCGCCTGCGGACTGCCCGAACCCGGGCGGTCTGAAAGGGCGAGTGAAGAGGCCTGAAGAGGAGGGCTCTCATGGCGATCGTGGCGGTTCCCATGGATCGCAGTGAGCTTTCGAGTGCGCTGCGGCGCGTCCGCACTCGAAACGAGCGCGTGGTCGTGGAGCAGAACGGAGAGCCCGTGGGGGCCCTCGTTTCCCTCGACGACCTCCGGGCGCTGGAGCGCCTGGAGGATCTGCTGGACGCCGAGGACTATCGCGAGGCCCTCGCGCAATGGGAGCTCGACGGGCGCAAGACGGTTGCCCTCGAGACCGTCTTGGACGAGTACGGGCTCGAGGGGGCGCGCAAGTGAACCTACCGGGTGGAGCTCTCCACCCGGGCGAAGGGAGAACTTTCCAGTCTGGCGCCGAGAATCCGGGCTCAGGTCCTGAAGCGGCTCGCCGTGCTGACCGCTGATCCCAGACCGCCCGGTGTGAAGCGGCTGGCCGAAACGGATCAGGGGTATCGCATCCGCGTAGGTGCTTACCGGGTGCTGTACCGCATCGAGGATGACCGGCTCCTGGTTCTCGTGGTGAAGGTCGGTCACCGCAGGGAAGTGTATCGGGGGCTCTGACAGCGCGTTGCGGGGCGCACGCGCCCCACGAGGGCCGTACGGGCAAACCAGAAAGTCCCGTCTCGCGCAAAGCCGCAAAGCCCGCCAAGCAGCGCTCGGCAACCCGGCACCGGAAACCCGAGGCCCTTGGCCGTTGGCTCTTGGGACTACACAACCTGCCCCTGCTCGGCACGTGGCCCCCGGCACTTGGCGCCATTGCCCGGGATCAGGCCCTGCGATATCATTTCGATCGGCGCGATATCACCTCCGGAGGGAGCGATCATGGTGCGCACCGTCATCGGGTTGGACCCGGAAGACAAGCAGTGGCTCGACGACAAGGCCCGGGAGGAACACGTGCCCATGGCCGAGATCGTGCGGCGGGCCGTCCGCAGGCTGCGCAGCGAATCCGAGCTCGGCCTCGAGTGCTTCGACCGGGTGCTCCGAGACACGAGCGGCGTATGGGAAGGGGAAGACGGCCTCGCCTACCAGCGGCGCCTGAGGGACGAATGGGAAACGCCTCGCTGACGCACCTCCTCGATTCCGTAGTCCTCATCGACCACTTCAACGGCATCGAGGCCGCCACGTCATTCCTTGCCCGAACGAAGGGCAGGGCAGCCGTGTCCGTCATCACCAGAGCCGAGGTGCTCACCGGGTTTGCTCGGGAGCGCGAGCCGCTGGCCCTGCGGCTGCTCGACCGTTTCGTCACCGTCGAGATCGGCGTCGCCGCCGCCGACCTGGCGGCTCGCCTGCGCCGGGAAAACCGATGGAAGCTGCCCGATGCCTTCCAGGCGGCCCTCGCCCTCTCCCGCGGCCTGCGCCTGGCCACCCGCAACACCCGCGACTTCCCCCCCGAGCGCTTCTCCTTCGTCGAGGCGCCCTACCGGCTCTAGACCCGCCCCCGCGTCCCCCTCACCCGGGCCGCGTGGGCAAAGCTCTTGCGCACCAGCGCGCCCCCGGCGGCCGGCCAAAAGTTGCGCGCCGGGATGCCGGCGCCTACACTCTCGCCATGGCCGAGGTCTCGAATCCCCACGACAGGTTTTTCCGGGAAGTGCTGGCCGACGCGGGGGCAGCGCGGGACTTCGTCGAAAACGGTCGTCTTCTACCACGGCCGGCAGGCCTGGAGGGTCCCCGTGGCGTTCGGGAGCCTCTTCGAGCCGCCCGAGCCTCTTGCGGGCTACGTGCCGGCGTTTCGGTACGAGCTGTGCGATCTCTCGCGCTACACCGACGCGGAGCTCAAGGGGGCAGTGCAGTTTCGGGCCGCGATGCTCCTGATGAAGCACATCTTCCGGGACGATCTCGGACAGAGGCTACCCGAGATCCTGAGGCTCCTGTGGGAGTCGTGCCAGGAGAAGACAGCCCTGGACCACGTGCGGACGTTCTTGACGTACGTCGTGCGGGGTGCAGACAGGGTGCGGGCCGAGGACGTGGAGAAGGCGCTTCAGGAAACGATTCCAGAGAAGGGAGCAGGGCTCATGCCGACCTTGGCGGAACAATGGATGGAGCAGGGCAAGGAGAGGGGGTTGCGGCAGGGGCTCCAGCAGGGGCTCCAGCAGGGGCTCCAGCAGGGGCTCCAGCAGGGCGCCGGCGCCACGGCGCGGGAGGCCGTCGTGGAGGCGCTGGAGGCGCGCTTCGACGTGGTGCCGCGCTCCGTGCTGGAGCGGATCGAAGGGGTAGGGGACGTCACCGTCCTGAAGATGCTCCTGAAGAAGGCGGTCACCGCCGCGACCCTCGAAGACTTCCGAAAGGCCCTGGACATCGCCCTCTCGTGAACCCTCACGAGCGATCCTCCTTGCGCCTCGGCGCCCAGCGCGAACAGGGGCCCGTTCTCTCGTAGCGGCGCAACGCCGTTGCGTGAGCCCCGGTCCGCCCGCCGCACCTCGCATCGCGGCCGGCCAAAAGAGGTCCCTCCCAACACGCGTCTGCGTGGCAATGCTCTTGTGCACCTGCGTCCCGATAGCGCGAACACAGGTTGCGCCGCGCCTCCTCGAGGGCGTGCGCCGAGGTGATGAGGTCCACGCCCTCGAGGCTCCACAGGCGCGCCAACGGCGAACCGTCGCGGCACGCAGCAGAGAAGAGCACGTTGGCGTCGAGAAAGACGCGATCCACCGCTTACGGCCGCTCGTGGGGGATGGCGGCGGGGTCCAGGCCCAGCCGCCGCACCTCGAATCGGGCCTGCGCGTCATCCTCTTCGTCGACGGCATTCTGGAGCAGGAACTCAGCTCTTCGTTGGGTCGTGTAGGTCTCCAGAAGCTCCTCGTCTGCGGCTCGCCGCAGCGTGAGCCCTTCGGGGCCTTCCTCCAGGACGAGCAAGCAGCCCTCCTCGAGTCCGTAGCGCCGCAACATCCGGGGCGGGATGACCACGGTTCCGCGCTTGCCGACTCTTCCCACGTCGATCATCCGGTTCTCACCTCGTTCTGAGCGCAGGCCGCGAGCCGAGAGCCACCTCGGCCGCCCGCGTCGGTCGTTGGACCTCGCCGGGTACCGGGGCGCTCCGTTCCACAGCGCTTCGGGGTCCCGGCCGGCGGTCCGATTCCCCAAAAAACAAATCCTTCCTCGGCACGCGGCAGCCTTTTGGACTACACGGCCGCGCGGTATCCGTGTCGAGGGCAGAGGTCGTCGGGGCTCAGGCCTTCGCCCTCGGGCGCAGGGGCACCGCCAGGCCCTTCCGGCCGGCTCCAGAGAAAGGGCGCCTGTGTGCCCAACGGGAGGAAAGCCCACGGCACGGGCCAACCACGCTGAGCGCCTCATCAGCCTCCACGCACAGCACGACCACGCGTACCGCAGGCGGTAGCCGAGCCCCGCGTGCGAGGGGGCACGCGGGGCTCTTCCGCCCGAACGCCCCCGTCCCACGCGAGACTGAACCCGGCGCGAGAGGAAGCGACCCACGCTCTCTCTCCCTCGACGGCCCCCAAGACACGCATGAATTGCGGGCCGGCCCGGATTTGATGTATGGTTTCTGTCGTAAGCCTGGCGGGACCAAGGCCCGATCGTAGCGAGAGCCCGGTGTGAGCGCCGGGCGCGGGGAGGGCGGATTGGACTACCGGACGGTGTTCAAACCGCAGGCTCTAAAGGACCTCGGCGCAGTCCCTCGAAAAGAGGGCCGCCGGATCTTGGGCAGGATGGAGGAGTTGGAACACGATCTTGCCGGCGACGTGAAACGGCTCGCGAGCCACCGACCGGAGTATCGCTTGAGAGTCGGAAACTACCGCGTCTTGTTCGAGTTGGAAGGAGATCAGATCGTCGTTTACCGCATACTACACCGCAAGGAAGCATATAGGTAGGATCAACCCATGATCGATCTGCACCCGGCAATCCTAAGCAAGGGGGGAGAGAAGCAGTTCGTTGTGCTTCCCTATGAGGAGTTCGTGGCCCTTCGAGAGTTGCTAGCTGACTTGGAAGATCTGAAGGAGCTGAGGGTTGCAAAGGAGGCCGAAGGGGATGCTCCTGTCGTTTCGTTGGCGGAAGCGAGAAAGGCGTTAGGCCTCTGATCCGCAGCAGCACTGTCCCAAACCAGTGAAAGCCTCCGGCGCCAGATCACTCCTTCCCCGCGAGTGGTTTCCTTGGCGCCTTGGACGTCTTGCGAGCGGGCACGCACCCGCGCTCGCGAGTGCGGCCACGCTCTGCGCCCCGCCTCACCGGCACCTTGCCCTCTTGAACTCTCAGTAGTGGACCGGCCGAGCCCGGCAGCCACCCGGCCGGGGCTTCGCCCGTGGACCACGCCGCCCGTCGCAGAGCGGCGAGCAGCGGCGAGGCCCCCGTTCCCCGGAATCGAGCATCCGGAACCGGGAACCGGGAACCGGGAACGCCGTCCCCCATCCCCCAACGTCCTCCATCCCCGTCCCGGACCCCGCCCCCAGACTCTTCCGACGTCAATCCTCTTCACACCCCCCGTTCTTGACGCCGGCCGGAGCACTGAGCCGCCTTCGCCTGTCGTTGGATCTCGCCGGGTACCAGGGCGCTCAGCCCCGCAGGGCTTCGGGGTGCCGGTCGGCGATCCGATTTCCCACGACACCCACTCCTTCCAACCCCCACGTTGGG
>JBFLZB010000034.1 GCA_040756475.1 Thermodesulfobacteriota bacterium | reverse complement strand
TTCGCCTCCACGGCCTTGGCGAACTCTAGGGCGAGCTCGTGGCGGGCGTCGCCCTCGGAGAACTGGTGGGAGATCCGAAGCTCCCGGGCCTCGATCCCGGGGGCGGCCCCCAGGACGGCGATCCCCAGGGCGAGGGCCGCGACGGTGGGGGCGAGGGTGGAGTGGCGCATTGCGAGCATGTCTGCCTCCTTTTCGGCATAGGGTGAGGGGGTGGGGGGGTGGCGGGTCTCACTCCCGGTAGAGCGCCGTCAGGGCTTCGCACTGGCGGCGCAGGTGCTCCTTCATCAGCTCCTCGGCTGCCGCGGGGTCCCGGCGCCGAAAGGCCTCCAGCAGGACCCGGTGCTCCCGGATGGACTGGTCGAAGCGGTCGGGCTGGTAGAGCTGCCGGTACCGGTAGAGGAAGATCTTCTGGCGCAGGCCGTTGACGATGCCGTTCAGGGTGGCGTTGTGGGTCAGGGCCTGCACGAACTCGTGATAGGCGTGGTTGGCCTGGATGTACGCCTCCTCGTCCCGCCGGGCATAGGCCCGCTCCAGGGCGGCGTGGAGGGCCTCGAGCCGGGCCAGGTCGCCCTGGGAGAGGCGCTCGGCGGCGATGCGGGCGCACAGGCCCTCCAGGGCCTCCATCACGGCGAACATATCCTGGATCTCGGCCATGCCGGGGCGGGAGATGCGGGCCCCCCGCCGGGGAACCACCTCCACCAATCCTTCGGCCGCCAGCACCCGGAAGGCCTCCCGGAGCGGCGTGCGGCTGATCCCCAGCTCCTCGCAGAAGGCCACCTCCGAGATCCGCTGGCCCTGCTCGAGGTGCCCCTTGCGGATCATCTCCCGGATCCGGTCGGCGACGTCCTGGTGGAGCGGTCGGGCCTCGATCTTCCGGAGCACGGCGCCTCTCTCGGAGGGTGGGAGGAGCAGACGGCATCCTGTATACAATATGCAAGACGCCGTCGCAAGAAAAAAGAACGATGTTTGCACGACGCGATTCCAGCCGACAGGGCCTGTTCTCGCGTAAGAGCGGCCCTGGCCGCGAATGGAAACTCATGAGAGTCGCCGGATGCGGGGAGGGAGAGGACAGGCGCCCGGGGAGTCATCGCGGGCAAGCCCGCTCCGGCGAGGCCGTGGAGGGTGGGCTGTGGTGCCGCGGCTTTGGACAAAGACAACCGACGTTCTAGCGAGGATCTCCGTTGCCCTCCCGAGGCCTGGCCGGGGAGCGCCCCCTGGAGGGGCGCAGAGCCCCGAATCGCTATCGGGATCCGTATCGGGGGGTGGGGTCGGGGTCGGTATCGGGATCGGGGTCTGGTGCCGGGGGTCAGGGTCTGGCTTGAGGTCGGTATCGGAGTCGACACCGATAGCGATACCGATACCGATCCCGACGGAAAGGCTTTCGGGGCGCGGGGATCACCCCGTGAGGCAGGGCTGGCGGGCGGCGGCGGCTTCGTCCAGGCGGGTGACCAGGGTTCGGGTGGGGGCGGCGCGCAGCAGCTCGGGAGACTCCTCGGCCTCCCGGGCGATGGCCCGCACGGCGGCGATGAAGGCGTCGAGGGTATCCTTGGACTCGGTCTCGGTGGGCTCCACCATGAGGGCGCCGGGCACCACCATGGGGAAGTAGACCGTGGGGGGGTGGAAGCCGTAGTCGATGAGGCGCTTGGCGAGATCCTGCGTGTTGACCTTGTGGGGGCGCTGCTTCGCGTCGCTGAAGACGCACTCGTGGAGGCAGGGCCGGTCGAAGGGCAGGTGGAGCACGTCCCGCAGCGCCACCCGCACGTAGTTCGCGTTCAAGACCGCGAGCCGGCTCGCCTGGGCGAGGCCCTCGGCCCCCAGGGTCCGCAGATAGGCGTAGGCACGGACGAGCACCCCGAAGTTGCCGTGGAAGGCGTGGACCCGACCGATGGACCGGGGGCGGTCCACTTCCCAGGCGAAGGCTCCGTCGTCTCCCCGGACCACCCGGGGCGCGGGGAGGAAGGGCTCCAGGTGGGCCTTTACGCACACGGGCCCCGCCCCCGGACCGCCCCCGCCGTGGGGGCCCGAGAAGGTCTTGTGGAGGTTGACGTGCATCACGTCGGCCCCGAGCTCCCCCAGGCGCACGGCGCCCAGGAGGGCGTTCAGGTTTGCGCCGTCGCAGTAGACCTGCCCCCCCCGGGCGTGCACCGCCGCGGCGATCTCCGGGAGCTCCTCCTCGAAGAGGCCCAGGGTGTTGGGGTTTGTGACCATGATCCCGGCCGTGTCCTCGTCCATCAGGGCCGCTACCGCGGCGGCCGTGAGGATGCCCCGGCCGCCGGAGGCCGCGGCCACGGGGGTGTAGCCGCACAGGGCGGCGCTGGCGGGGTTCGTTCCGTGGGCCGTGTCGGGGATGAGGATCTTGGTGCGCTCCTCCCCCCGGGAGCGGTGCCAGGCCTCGATGAGCAGCAGCCCCGTGAGCTCTCCCTGGGCGCCGGCCGCGGGTTGGAGGCAGACCGCGTCCATCCCCGTGACCTCCGCCAGGCCGCGCTCCAGCTCCCAGAGGAGCCCCAGCGCCCCCTGGGCGAACCCGGCGGGAAGGAGGGGATGGCTCCCGGCGAAGCCGGGCAGGGCCGCGAGGCGGTCGTTCGCCTTGGGGTTGTACTTCATGGTGCAGGAGCCCAGGGGGTAGAAGGCGGTGTCCACCCCCACGTTCCACTGGGAAAGACGGGTGTAGTGGCGCACCACCTGGGGCTCGCTGAGCTCCGGCAGGTCCGGGGGCTCCCCCACCAGGCCGAAGTCCAGGGGCGCCTCGGGCACGTCTCGCCGGGGCAGGGAGAAGCCCCGGCGGCCGGGGCGGCTCTGCACCCAGAGCAGGGGCTCGTCGAACACGAGGCCCGTGCGCCCCGGGGTCGGGTCTATGGGACTCACGGGACTCACGGGACTCATGGCGCCATCGCCTCCGCCAGGGCCTCGAGGTCGGCCCGGCTCTTGGTCTCGGTGGCGCACAGGAGGGTGCACCCCGCGAGCTCCGGGTAGTCCCGCTCCAGGGGCAGGCCCGGCACGAAACCCTTCTCCAGCAGCCCCTCGTACCGCCCCGGGTCCTCCCCCGGCCAGCGGACCACGAACTCGTGGAAGGTTGGGGCGGAAAACCTGGGCCGGATTCCCCGGGCAGCCAGCGCCCCCTTGAGGTGCTCGGCCTTGTCGTAGTTGAGGCGGGCGAGCTCCCGCAGGCCCTGCTTCCCCAGGCAGGCCAGGTAGGCGGCGGCGGTGAGGGCGCAGTGGCTCTGGTTGGTGCACACGTTCGAGGTGGCCCGCTCCCGCCGGATGTGCTGCTCCCGGGTGGCCAGGGTGAGCACGAACCCCCGGCGGCCGTTGCGGTCCCGGGCCTTGCCCACGAGCCTGCCCGGGAGGTTTCGCAGATGGGCCTGCCGGGCGGCGAAGAGCCCCAGGCCCGGCCCTCCGAAAGACGGGGGCAGCCCCAGGCTCTGCCCCTCCCCGCACGCCACGTCCGCCCCCTGGGCCCCGGGGGACTGGAGCAGGCCGAAGGCCAGGGGCTCGGTGAAGCATGCCACCAGGAGCCCCCCGCCGGCGTGGGCCGCCTCCGCCGCGCCGCTGAGGTCCTCGACGCACCCGAAGAAGTTGGGGGACTGGACGGCCACCGCCGCCAGGTCCGGGATGCCGTTCAGGGCCGAGAGGTCCGTGCGGCCGTCCTCGCCGTAGGGCAGCTCCACGGTCTCGAAGTCCGTGGGCTCCAGGTAGGTGGCGAGCACCCGGCGGTAGGCCGGGTGGACGGCCCGGGAGACCGCCAGCCTCGTCCTCTTGGTGACCCGCAGCGCCAGCAGCACCCCTTCGGCCAGCGCCGACGCCCCGTCGTAGAGGGAGGCGTTGGCCACCTCCATCCCCAGGAGGCGGGCCCCCAGGGTCTGGTACTCGTAGATGGCCTGGAGGGTGCCCTGGCTCACCTCGGGCTGGTAGGGGGTGTAGGAGGTGAGGAACTCGGCCCGGCCCGCCACCGCCGGGACCGCGGCCGGGATGAAGTGGTCGTAGCTCCCGGCCCCCAGGAAGACCCGGCCGCGGGGCGCACCGGTGCGGGCGGCGAGGTGGCCCAGGTGCGCTTCGAGCTCCCACTCGGTCAGCGCCTCCGGCAGGTCCAGGGGCCGGACGGTGCGGCAGGCCTCCGGGATCGGGGCGAAGAGGTCCTCCAGGGTCGCGGCCCCCACCGCCGCGAGCATCTGGGCCACCTCCTCCGGGGTGTGGGGGAAGTAGCGCACTACCCCTCCTTGGCGCCCAGGGACGCCCGGTAGGCCGCCGCCGACAAGAGCCCCTGCTGCCATCCCCCGGACTCGTCGGGCCGCACCCGGACGAGCCACCCCCCGCTGTAGGGCTCGTCGTTCACCAGTTGGGGCGCGTCCGCCAGGGCGGCGTTGACCTCCGTCACTTCCCCGGCCAGGGGCAGGTACAAAGGCGAAACAGCCTTCACCGACTCCACCGTCCCGAACTCCCCCCCCGCCTCGAAGTGCGCGCCCACCGCCGGCAGCTCCACGAACACCACGTCCCCGAGCTGGTCCTGGGCGAAGTCGCTGATCCCCACCCGCACCAACTCCCTCTCGCTTCGGGCCCACTCGTGGCTCGGGGCGTAGAGGATGTCCTCGGGAAAGGCGAGCTCGCTGAGATCCTTCATGTGGCCTCCGTGTGCTGTTGCCCGTTATCGGTATCGCCATCGGGATCGGTATCGGTATCGCGATCGGCCGTACAACTTCGATACCGATCCCGATACCGATACCGATAGCGACAGTAACTGATCCCTACAGCATCCCCCGAAGCTCCTCCAGCACCGGCCCGAGCTCCTCCCCCCGGAAGCAGTACCCAGGCTCCAGGAACCGCTGGCGCAGGGCCTTCACCTCCTCCCCCACGTGTCTCCCCCGGAGCACGGCGTCGGCCATGAGGCCGGCGAGTTCCTCGAAGTCCTTTGGCTCCATGCCGAAGCGGGTCATCTCGGCCACGCCGAGCCGGAGGCCCCCGGCGGCGGTAAAGCCCTCCTCGTCGGGGAGCGCCTGGTAGTTGCACACGATGTTGCTCTCCTCCAGGCGCCGGGCCACCTCGGGACCCCTTGCGTACCCCACCTTCACCACCACCTGGTGGGTCTCGGTGTAGCCCAGGGCCGGGTCGCCGGCCACGGCCAGGCCCGCGGCGGCCAGCGCCCGGGCGAAGGCCTTGGCGTTGGCGAGCACGGCGGGCTGGTAGGCGCGCCGGAAGTGGTTCATCTCGTAGGCGGCCACCAGGCACCCGAGCAGCGTGCCCAGGTGGTGGTTCGAGACCGAGCCGGGGAAGGTGCGCCGCTGCACCGCCTCCCACACCTCGTAGCGTTCTTCGTGCTCCTCCCAGTCGCAGGCGATCACCCCCCGCTGGGTGCCGAAGAAGGTCTTGTGGGTCGAGCCCGTCACGAGGTGGGCGCCGTCGGCGAAGGGCTCCTGGAAGTGGGGCCCGGCGAGGCCCAGCACGTGGGCCATGTCATAGAGGATCACGGCGTCCAGCTTCTGCGCGTCCACGAAGCGGCGCACCTCGGCCACGGGCTCGGGGTGGAGCACCATGCTCTTGCCGAAGACGATGAGCCGGGGGCGGTAGCGGTCGATCACCTTCAGGGCCTCGGGCACGTCGATCCGGTAGGGATTCTCGGGGAGCACCGGGAACTCCTCCACCGCGGGCCGGTCGGTGCGGGGGTCCCGGGCCACGAAGTCGCGCAGCGCCCCCATGGGCTGGGCGCTCAGGTGCCCGCCCCGGATGATGTGGTTGTTCACCGCCTGGCGAAGCCGCCGGGGCTCTCGCTTGGGGTCGGCGCGGTTGGCATACTCCACGAGCGCGCCAAAGACGACGGCGTTGGCCATCTGGCCGCTCACGGGCCGCACCTCGGCTTCCCGGCAGCCCAGGTACCGGCGAAACTCCCGCACCAGGAGCTCTTCCACCTCCCGGATGAAGTCCACCCCCTGGTAGTAGAAGACATCGGTCTCGTAGAAGGCCTCCACCTCCTTGTGCTCGGCGTAGCGGAAGGCCGGGTCCATCACCGAGACGAGCCGGGCCAGGGGGGAGGGGGTCATCTCCGAGGGGATGAGGTTCATGCACTCCCGCTGGCGCCATCGGGTGTTCTCGGCGGTCTTGCGCAGCAGCGCCAGGACGAGCTCCGGCTCGGAGCCCGCCGGAAGCTCCGGGGGGGCCGGCTCGTGGCCCTGGAGGATGGGGCGGGCAAAGGGCGGGGCCTCGCTGCGAAGGTGGTACTCGACCACGACGGCCTCCACGGGCCGGCCCCGCACCTCCACCTGCACCCGGTCGTCCCACACCAGGTCGCAGTCCAGGTAGGCGAGGCACAGGGATCGCAGCCCGTGGCGGTCCGTCGGGAGGGCGTCGAGCCCGTCGCCGTCGAAGACCCGGTAGGGCACCCGGGTGCCGCTCGTGACCCAGCCGACCCTGCGGCCGCCCCGGAGCACCGGGTCCCCGGCCCGGGCCACCCCCGGCCCGAGCAGCGCCACGGGCTGGACGAGCCGGGGAAGGTCGGTGCGCCGGGCATAGTCCCGGTAGACGATCCCCTCGAAGGCCTCCCGCTGGCGCAGCAGCGCCGCGCGCCCCAGGTAGGCCCCCTTGAGGGGCGAGAAGCTCACCGCGGTCTTGGCCAGCGGGATGGCGAAGCAGGGGATCTCGCGCCCCTCGGGGTCGAGCCCGAGCTCGTGGCCGTAGAGGGGCATCCCCGCTTCCAGGCGCAGGGTGTCCCGGGCGCCCAGACCGGCGGGGGTCGCGCCCGCGGCGACAAGGCGGTCCCAGAGGCCGGGCCCCCGGGCGGCGTCGCAGAAGAGCTCGAAGCCCAGGGGCTCCCCCGTGTACCCGGTGCGGGAGACCCGCACCGCGGCTCCCCCGATCCGCACCGATCCGAGCTGGTTCTTCAGGGGATCCGGGAGCCGGCCCGCTTCGATCACCGACTCCAGGAGGTCCCGGGACCGGGGCCCCTGGAGGGCGAGCATGGCGGTCTCCCGGGTGCGGTCGGCGAGCCGCGCGTCCCCGAAGTGGAGGAGGTGCGCGGCCAGGTGGGCCAGGTCTTTCTCTCGGTTGGCCGCGTTCACCACCAGCAGGAACTCGTCCTCCACGAAGCGCAGGAGGTACGCGTCGTCCACCGCCCCTCCGGTCTCGGTGGGGATCAGGGTGTACTGGGCCTCCTCCACGTCGGGACCCGCGGCGTTGTTGGTGAGCGCGTGCTGGAGGAAGGACAGGCCGTCGTCCCCCCGCACCGCGAGGCGCCCCATGTGGGAGACGTCGAAGAGCGCGGCGCCGCTGCGGCACGCCAGGTGCTCCCGGACGATCCCCCCCGGGTACTGGAGGGGCATCTCCCACCCCCCGAACGCCACGAACTGGGCGCCCAGGGCGCGGTGCCGGTCGCAGAGGGGGGTTCGCAAGAGCTCGCCCACGGTGGGGTTCCTCCCGGCGCAGAGGCTTCGACAGCTGGCATTCAAGCGGGTTTTGGGGCCGCGTCAAGGACGGGAAACGGCGCCGGAGAAGCCGCGTAAGGAAGAGTCGAGCCCCGGCGTGTCTGACGGGAGGGCAGGAATCGCGGTGGCAGGGAGCCGGGCCTCCCGCCGCCTCATGATTGGCAGGCGTCGCGCTACCCGGCCGGCGAAGGCAGGTGCAGGAGGCGGCGATGGATCAAAGGTTCCAGGTCCCTGCGCCCGTCGAGCACCGCGAATACGTAGCCCCGCGAATCTTCCAACTCATCCATCGCCTGCCCGCCGCCGCTCAATCTTCTCGAACACCCTCGCGGCGGGCTCGAAGTCGCCCTGCTCCACTGCCCGTTGCCCCAGGGCGGCGAGTCTGAGGAAGGCAAGGGCTTCGCGAGTCTCTTCGTAGCTCTCCACGTCCTGGATGATCGGCTTGGCCTCTCCCCCGAAGGTAACGAGCATAGGACGGCGGGTCTCGACCACGCTCGCCAGGGCTTCCTCGGTGTGCCGCTTCACGTAATCCAGGGACTTGATGACCGTCGCGCTCTCGCCCATGGGTTCCTCGTCTCGCCCCGATCGGCGATGGACCGCAGCCGAGCGCCCACCGTCGCAGCAGGCGACTTCAGGAGCACGCCAAGTAACTGAGCAGATTCGCCCGCCTGGGGCAAGCCTCCCAGTGGCCCTCACCGGTAGAACGTCTGGGGCAGCCACAGGCATACCGCCGGCACGAAGGTCACCACGAGGAGGGCGCCGAGGAGCAGCAGGACGAAGGGGGCCGTGGCCAGGGCGATGGTGCCCATGGGCTTCTTGGTCAGGCCCATGGCCACGAAGAGGTTCAGGCCGAAGGGCGGGGTCAGGAAGCCCGCCTCGATGCCCAGCACCATGAGGATGCCGTAGTGCACCGGGTCGATGCCCAGCCGCTGGAGGGTCTCGGCGAAGATGGGAGAGAGGATGAGCATGGCCGAGACGTTGTCGCCCACCGATCCCAGGAGCAGGAAGAGCACATTCACCAGGAGCAGGAAGGCCCAGGCGCTGTCCACCCGGCCCAGGATCCACTCGGCCACCAGGAGCGGGAGCCCCTGGCTCGTCAGCAGCCACACGAAGGTCATGGCGCAGGCCAGGATGAGGAGCAGCGAGCCCGAGAGCACCGCCGAGTCCACCAGCGCCTGGTGGAGCCCCCGCAGGGTGAGACCCCGGTGGATGACCGCCTCCACGAAGAGGGCGTACACCACGCTCACCGCCGCGGCCTCGGTGGGGGTGAACACCCCGGAGTAGATCCCCCCCAGCACGATCACCGGCAGGAAGAGCGCCCAGATGCCCCGGCGCACCACCCGCAGGCTCTCGGACCAGGTGTACCCCTGGTCCACCCGCCACTTCTCGCGGCGCGCGCGCCACACCACGTAGGCGATGAAGATGCCCCCGATGAAGAGCCCCGGGCCGATGCCCGCCAGGAAGAGCTCGGCCACCGAGACGTTCATCACCAGGGCGTAGAGGATCATGGGGATCGAAGGCGGGATCACGATCCCCAGGCTCCCGGAGGCCGTCACGAGGCCCACGGAGAAGTTCTCCGGGTACCCGCTGCGGGTGAGCGCCGGGATCATGATCGAGCCGATGGCCACCACCGTGGCCGGGCTCGAGCCGGACAGGGCCGCGAAGAACAGGCACGCCAGCACCGCCGTGACCGCGAGCCCCCCCCGCTTGTTCCCCACCAGGGCCCGCATCACGTCCACCAGGCGCTGGGCCATGCTGCCGGTGGTCATGATCCGCCCCGCCAGCACGAAAAACGGGATGGCGAGGAGCACGAAGCTGTCGAGGGCGTTGAAGATCTGCTGGGGCAGCACCAGGAGCGGGGTGCTGGTGTGGAAGGCCACAGTCAGGGCGGTCACCCCCGCGAGCACCGCCGCGATGGGCACCCCCAGCAGGAGCAGGAGGACGAAGGCGACCGCCACGGTGACGAGCATCAGGCGCCCTCCCCCGTGCCGGCGCCGCTCCAGGCCCCCCGGACGTCCCGGAGGGCCTGGAGGAGGAAGCGCACCGCGATGACCGCCGAGAGCGCCGGAATCGGGGCGTAGGGGATCCACATGGGGATCCGCAGGCTCGCGCTCGTGACCCCGAAGCCATACAGCCGCGACGTATGCTTCCAGCCGTACCACATCACTACGGCGAAGAGGGCCGCCGTAAGCAGGCTCGCGAGCGCCCGTACGGCGCACGAGAACCGCGGGGGCAGCGCCTTCACCAGGGCCTCCACCGAGAAGTGGGTGCCGTGCTTCACCCCCACGCTGGCGCCCAGGAAGGTGAGGAAGATGCCGGCGTACCGGCCGAGTTCCTCGGCCCAGTCCAGCCCCGTGGAGAAGGCGTAGCGCAGCACCACCTGGGCAAACGCGAGCAACGCGAGCCCGAGCAGGGTCCAGCCGAGGACGAACTCCTCGAGCCGGTTCCAGAGGCGCAGGAGACGCAGCATCAGGTGCATCGGGGGCGAAGCGTGACGCGCGTGGGGTTCGGCGCGACCCGTCATCCGTCACCCGTCACGGGTCACGCGCCACCCTTCCTACTTGCCCGCGTGCTCTTCTACCTTCTTCATGACGAAGTCGAAGAACTCCGCCCCGATGATGGGGCGGTACTTGTCGTACACGGGGTTCATGGCCTGCCGGAAGGCAGCGCGCTCCTCCGCGGTGAGCTCCACCGCCTGCACGCCGTTCTTCTCGTTGTACTCCGCGATCGACATCTCCAGGTTGGGAAGCTTCTGGAACTGCTCCGCGGTCACCCGGCGGTTGGTCTCGATGGCCTCCCGGGCCGCCAGGCGGAAGACCTGCTGCACCTCGGGGGGCAGGCGCTTCCAGTAGTCGGCGTTGACGATGATGATGCACTCGGTGAGCGTGTGGTCGGTGAGCGTGACGTACTTGGCCACCTCGGGGAACTTCATCAGGATCGACGTGTAGTGGGGGTTGTCCTGGGCGTCGATGACCCCCTGCTGCAGGGCCGTGTAGATCTCGGGGAAGGGCATGGGCACGGGCACCGCGCCCAGCTGCTTGAAGGCGTCGAGGTAGATGGGGGCCTCGAGCACCCGGATCTTGATCCCCGCCAGATCCTGGGGCTTGCGGATCGGCCGCTTCGTGTTGCTCAGGTGGCGGAATTCGTTCTCCGTGTAGCCGATGGCGACGAGCCCCTTGGCCGGGAAGTAGCCGAAGAACTTCTCCTGGAAGGCCGGATCGCCGAGCACCGCGTAGGCCGTGCGGCGGTCGGGCCACAGGAACGGAAGGTCCAGGGCGGCGGCCTGGGGCACGAAGTTCGAGAGCACCGCCGTGGTGATGGACGCGACCTCCAGGGTCCCCATCTGCACCTGCTCGGCCATGGAGCGCTCCCCGCCGAGCTGCCCCAGGGGGAACACCTGCACCGTATACGCCCCCTTGGTCTGCTCGCTCACCACCTCGGCAAAGCGCAGCAGGCCCTGGTGCTGGCCGTGGAAGGCCGGCGCCACGTGGCCGAGCTTCAGGGTGTTGGCGGCCGGGGCCGCCGAGGCGGCGGCGAGGAGCAGCGAAAGGGCAACCGCGAGGCGCTTCATGGTTTCCTCCTTGGCGAGGTATGGAAACGGGCGGCTGCAAGGATAGAACAGCGCACGGCAAAACGAAACACCCTTGACGCCCGTCCCGGCCCCACTCCCATTCCCCATCCAAATCGAAATCGATATCGAAATCGACCCCCGATAGCGATACCGACAGCGATAGCAACCACATCGCTATCGGTATTGACCCCGGCCCCGACGGCGCGCGAGCACAAGGGGCGGCCGCATCTGCCGGGCCGCGGCGGTTCTCTCCTACCGCGCGGGCCGCCGGTGGTCCACCAGCGGCTTCTCCCCGGGGTCTTCCGTCGCAAAGACGAGCGTCGTCACCGAGCCCGTGGCGGGGTACCCGCCGGCGATGCCCAGGGGAGCCAGCCGGGTCTTGTTGGCCGGGATCACCTCCCGGCCGCCGCACCAGAGGGCGAGGAAGGCGATGGGGTCCCCGTGGGTGACCGCCACGGTGTGGAGGCCGGCAAATCGCCCCCGCACCCGCTCCACGAACCGCAGCACCCGCGCCAGCACGTCGGCGGGCTGCTCGTAGCCGGGCCCCGCGCCGGTGTACACGTCGTCGGCCCGGGCGCGGACGGCCGCGGAAGAACTGCCCTCCCAGGGGGTCTTGACCTCCAGGAGGAGCCGCGAGACCCTGGCCGGGCCGACGAGACCAGCGCGGGCGCGCAGGATCTCCCAGGCGGTCTGTCGCGCGCGCAGCAGCGGGCTCGAATACACCCCTGCCAGGGGCCCAGGTTCCAGGAGGGCCGCGGCCGCACGGGCCTCCTGGCGGCCTCGTTCGCTCAGGCCGAAACGGGGCAGCCGGCCGTAGAAGACCGCTTGCGGGTTGTGCACCCGTCCGTGGCGGACGAAGGAGAGGCGGGTTTCCATGGGCATGGGGTCGATCTGCCGTCCTGGGAGGAGCCGCACCCTCGCGTGGGGCGCCGTGATTCTCGGCCTCGCCGTCGCAGGGTGCCGGGGTGGGGAGCGCCCCCTCGTCACGGTCTCCGGCAAGACCGCCTACGGCGATCTCGCGGTGGAAGAGGTCGCGGTGACCGCCCTGCGGGCAGAGGGCGGCGCGTGGCTTCCGGCGGCCGCGACCCGATCCGGCTACCATGGCTCCTGGGTGCTGCGGCTTCCCGCGGGCACCTACCGCCTGGAGGCCCGGGGCTCTCTCCCGGGTCCCGGCGCAGGGGCGCTCCTCCTCGCCGGCGCGCGAGAGGGCATCGTCCTCACGGGCGCCGAGGGCCGGCTCGACCGGCTCGTCATCTCCCTAGTCCCTGACCCCTGACCCCTGACCCCCCGCCCTAGCCCCCCGAACCCGCCGCGCCCCGCAGGCGCGCCACGAGCCGCTCCATGTCCGGCGCCAGGGGGGCCTCGAAGGCCACGGGCCTCCCCGTGACGGGGTGCAGGAAGGCGAGCTTCCAGGCGTGGAGGGCCTGGCGCTGCAAGCGCGCCTCCCGCGCCTCCTCCGCCGCGTAGTGCCGGTCCCCCACCAGGGGGTGCCCGGCGGCGCGAAACTGCACCCGGATCTGGTTCTTGAGCCCCGACTCCAGCCGCACTTCGAGCAGCGTCGCCCCCCGCAGGCGCTCGCGCACCCGGTAGTGGGTCACCGCCTCGGTCCCCCCCTGGGGCACCACCCGCTGCCGAAAGCCGTCCGCCGTGAGCTCCAGCCGGTGGCGCAGGATACCCGACTCCGCCGCCACCTCCCCGCGCACCAGGGCCAGGTACGTGCGCTCCGGGGTCCGGCCCCGGAACTGGTGCACCAGGTTCTGCCACGCCGCTCGGCTCTTGGCGAAGACCACGAGCCCCGAGGTGTACCGGTCGATCCGGTGCACCGGCATCGCCGTGCGCTTCTGGCTTACCAGGTAGCGGTCCAGGAGCTCCTTGAGGTTGCGGGACTGCTTGCCCGGGATGGGCACCGAGAGGATCCCGGCGTCCTTGTCCGCCACCACCAGGTGCACGTCCTCGTACACCACGCGAAACGGTCTGCGGCGCCCCTTGCCGGGCTTCCTCTCCTGGGTTTTCACGGCAGCTCCGAGTTTGGAGTCAAAGGAGCCCCTTGGTATGCCATCCCGGGTTCCGTGTCAAATGGAGGGGGGGCGGGGCGGCGGTTCGTGGGGGGTTTGTCCTTTACAGCATCCCCGCTTTGCGCTAAGAATTCCGCCCTCCCCGCCGGGATAGCTCAGTCGGTAGAGCAGCTGATTCGTAATCAGCAGGTCGTCGGTTCGAGTCCGATTCCCGGCTCCAGCAAAATCAAGGGCTTAGGCGATTCGCCTGGGCCCTTTTGGCTTCTTGAGCTACAAGTGCAGTGTCGTCGGGACCTGCTGGACTGTCTCTTTCAACTCTTGACTCACGTCAAGGCCCCTGACGCCGGACAGTTCTTTTGCGACGGCGCGCCAAATGGTTTGCGACACCGGGGCGGGGTGGGGGTTGCCCTTGGCACAGTCTTTGCCTGTCGCTGTTCATGCCTTGCGCCTTGCCCGGCCCTCCCTGGGGGGCGTGAGGTAGATGAGCTCTCTGGCCCGGGTCGCCTTGTCTCCCCCTCCCACCGTATAGCGGTGCTCCACCTCTACCGCGGGCAGGTCCGCGAAGAGGGCGCGGATCGCAGGGTGGTCGTTGATGGATAGCACCATCCGCCCCTCGATATTTCGCGCCGCCTCGGCGAGGGCCTCGTACTCCTCCCAGGGGAACGCCACGCCGTACCCTTCGGTTTGCCAGTAGGGCGGGTCGCAGTAGAAGAGCGTGTGAGGTCGGTCGTACCGGCGCACGGCCTCGCGCCAGTGCAGGTGCTCGATGGTGGCGTCCGCCAAGCGGAAGTGCGCCTCCGCCAGGTCCTGTTCCAGCGAGAACACGCTGAACCGCGGGCGGTTCGTGGTCGTCGTGCCGAAGGTCGGCTTCTCCACCTTCGCCCCGAAGGCGAGCTTCTGTAGGTAGAGAAACCGCGCCGCCCGCTGCACGTCGGTCAGCGTCTCGGCGGGGGTGTCGCGCAGCCACTCCCAGTTCTGTCGGCTCGTCAGCGTCCACTTGAACTGCCGGGACAACTCCTCCAGGTGGTGCTTCACCACCCGGTACAGATTCACGATCTCGCCGTTGATGTCGTTGAGCTCCTCGGCCTTCGACGGCGGCTTCAGGAAGAAGATCGCGGCGCCGCCCGCGAAGGGCTCCACGTAGCACTCGTGGGGCGGAAGCATCGGCAGAATCCGCCCGGCCAGCCTTCGTTTTCCTCCGATCCACGGGATGATGGGCTTCGGCACGTGAGCCTCCATTGTCAAGCGTGTCTTGACGTGCTAGCGTCCGCCCGCCCCGTACGGCGGCGGGGGAGCCTTGGCTGGGCTCACAGTCTTGGCTGTGGGCTTGGCGGCCGGGCCGGTGCTGTAACACCTGCCCGGTCGCTCCCTCTTTTCTCCTCCTTCCTCGCTACACCTCCACGTCGTACCCCGTCAGCGCCGGTGCCTCTCCCTCCACCACGCCCCCCCGCACCCATGCCTTGAGGCCCACTGCCACGTCCTGCCCTCTGGCTCGGTACACGGCGCCGTCGGGGGCTTGTAGGGTGCTGGTGCCGTCGAGGTTGTGGCTTAGCACTTCGCCGACCAGTAAGGGAGCCGTGGCGGGCACGAGGGCTTGTAGTCGGCGAAGAAGGTTCATTTCTCGGGCCTTTATGGGCCGTAGTAGCGTTCTAGGTCTACCGTCTGGCGTACCCGGGGGCGTCCGGCTTCGACGCGGCAGCTCACTACCAGGGCCTTCCAGGTGGCCACGCCGTCGGCCACTTCCACAAGCTGTCCGGGGGTGAGGAGGCCGGGCTCTTGGGGGATGGGCAGGATGGGCAGCTCTACCGTGACGGTGGCCCACTTGCCTGCCCGGGCGAGCACCTGGCGGCCTCTTTCGCGGCCTGCGTCCACGTGGGTGGTCAGCGCGTCCACCACCAAGGGATGATTCGGCATGCCGTCTGTTCCGGTGCGCCGCACCCGCACGAGAGCCCCCTGCGCCTCGCCGCTCACGTACACGCCTTGCCACCCCGGCCGCTCTTCCCACCGCAAGGCCAAACTAGGCACCAGGGCATCGAGCAGGGTGGTGTCGGGGTCTGCGGCGGCCCAGGCCCAGGGGCTTACGGGGTAGCGCGGCAGCACGCGCACGGCCTTTAGCTCGCGGTCGCTCTGCACCCCGGCGCCCACGGCGCCCGCCACCCGGGCCAGGGCCTGCAACGGGGTGAGGTCGTGGTAGCTCCACGCCCCGGCGGGCACGAGCCAGTCCACCGTATCCCAGTCGAGCGTCCAGCCGCCCGCCACGAGCGCCAGCTCCGCCTCGGCGAGCTGCACCGCGGTGCGGGTCTCGCCGAGTTGAAAGCTGCGCACGGGGGCGTAGGGGGCGGCCAGCACGGCCGAGCGGCTGCGCCCGGCCACCACGAACCCGCTCTTGCCGAACCCGCGCCGCTCTTCGAAGCCCTCTACGAGCGCGGTCCAGGTGTAGCCGTTCACCGTGGCCTCGATCTCCACGGGCGCGCCGCCTACGGGGCTCACCAGCGCGAGGGCGTCGCGGTCTGGCAGGGTGAGCCGCACGCCCCAGGCCCAGCTCTCCAGGTCGCCCGCGAGGCTCAAGCCCAGTACCGGCACGGGGTGCCGGTCGGGCAGGCGCACCACCGATATCTGGTTCACGAGGCGCCATACCCGGCGGCGATGGCTCGGCGCGCAGGGGCGTTCTCGCAGGAAGAGCCATACCGCATAGCCCGGCCAATCCAGAAGCGGGCAGATGAGCGGGAGCAGCACAGCGTCTCCCGAGGGCGGTATCCACACGGGCTCGGGCGCGCCGGCTTCGAGCCACGCCAGGGCGTGCTCGCCCTCTTTCCACCACCGCTCTTCCCAGCGCACCAGGCGAAACTGATTCCAGGGGATGCGCCACTCGGGCCGGTGCCTCGCGGGGTAGCGGTACCAGGCCGCCCACTCGCGGGGCACCGAGCGGTACCCGCCCCAGGGGAGCCGCCGCTCGTCTCTGCGCCGGGGCGGGTCGTGGTGGGCCGCCGCCAGCTCGAAGGCCAGCTTCGCGTCCGTGTCGGCCCAGGGCAGGCGCCTCTCTTCGCGCCGGCGGGGCGGGTCGCGCCAGGGGCCGGCGTGCTCGGCGGCCAGCTTCGCGTCCGTGTCGGCCCAGGGCAGGCGCGTTTCCTCGCGGCACCGGGGGGCGTCGCGCCAGAGGCTCCCGGGCTCGGCCCGAACCTCGGTGCCGTCGCCCCAGCCCAGAGCGCGCTCCGGAGCATGCCCGGGCGGGTCCGTCCACCGGGCCGCGGGCTCTGCCCGGGTCGCCACGGCCGCCGCCTGCCACCCCGCGCCGACCCAGAGCACCCGGCGGGCGCGAAACACGCCCGGCGGCGGTGCCAGCCCCCCCAGGTCGAGCGGCACACTGCCGCCCGGGGGCGGCACGTAGGCGCCCTGTAGGGCCAGATTCGCGGCGCCGCCGTGGGCCGGCTCATAGGCCACACCCTACTCCCCTTCGGCCAGCACGGCCTCGATGCGGTCGGCCGGCGCGGCGTTGTGAATGTTCGTGTCGTCGTAGGCCATCACCAGGTACTCGCGGCCCACCGCCACCCCGTTGAAGCGGTAGCTCCCATCGCCGGCCGCAGAGCGCGTTTCGGCCACCAGCTCGCCCGAGGCGCGGTCGTAGAGCCGCACCGGCCGGCTCGCGGGAACCCCCTCTACCGTCACCGTGCCCGCCACATACCCCGGGCCCGAGCGCGGCACCTTGAGCCCCCGGGTCATCCCCAGGCGCAAAAACGGGCTCGGCACACGAATCGGCCCCCGCACCACCACCGCGTACTCGGCCACCGGCTTACCTCCAGGGCCCCGTTACGTCGATCCAAGCCCGCCCCGTGTTTGTCTCGGCAGAGCTCGTATTCCCCGCAACGGCCTGCGTCACGAGAGTGCGCCCGGCAAGCGGCCCTTCGATCACCTCCACCGGGGTGCGGTCAACCAGAGGCCGCGCATGATAGGGCTGGTACAGACCCGGCACCGCCCCGTACACCCCCGCCGAGTCGCCATAGAGCTCGATCGGCGCCAGGAACGCCCGCAAATCATGGGGGTTCGGAAACGTCAGCCCTTGAAACCCGATCACCGCCGCACCCGTCGCCGGGGTGTAGAGCGTATTTCCCAGCTTCCCAGCTGTCACGCTCTCCCCGGCGGCCGTGCTCGCATAGTGCCCGTTCTGCGTGCCAGGAGTGGCGCCGCGAATGGCGCCCACCTGGCTTGCCGTCGTCACCAGGCCCGTGGCCGCTTCCAGGTGCCGCCCGGCAATCAACGTCACAGCCACCGGACCTTGCTCCGCCACGTCGCCGAACAGCAGACCGTCGTAGTGGTTATCCCCGTACCCCGAATCCACCCACAACTGAAAGAACCGCTCGTCCCCATACAGTGCCCAGCGGCGCGCCGTGGCGTCGGCCGTGTTGCTGCGCCGCCAGATCACCCCCGCGGAGAGCTGCGCCGTGGTGGGGAAGGGGGTCGTGGCGCTCACGGGCTCGCCCGCGCCGTCGAGGCTCGCAATCTCGCGGTAGCCCCGGGCCCGGGCTTCGCGGTAACCGTGCGCTCCCGGCCCCGCGTCGTTCACGTGCAGCCAGCACCCGCTGGCCCCAGGCGCGGTCGCGCGGTAGGCGGCCTTGTGGGCCGTGGGGCCCAGCATCTGCCAGCCCAGGGAGGTCTTCGCCCCGTAGCCCTCCACCAGGCACTTGGTGAGCAGGTTCAAGAGCTCGCCCGCGGCATTGCCCGTGAGCACCGGCGCGCCGGCGTCCGAGTCGTAGTACGTTTTCACGCCCATGATGCCACCGCCCTCCTAGTCCGCGTCGCCGCGAATCTGAACCTTGAAGTGGTCGTCCGGGGCCTCCACCGGGCCCTGTAGCGTGGTGCGGCAAAACCAGATCGGATAGTTGGCCCCGCGCGTGTTGAACCGCACCGTATTGCCCGTGCTCCAGCCCCCGCCCCAGTCCTCTTTCCTCAACCGGAAGTAGGGCACCCCCGTCTGGGGGTTCAGGGGGGCCACGTCGTTGAGAATCGAGACCCCGGTCGCGATCTGCCCGTACACCTCGCCGATCACGTTCACCGTGGCCGCGTCGGCAAACGTGATGCGCCAGCGCTCTTCCACCGCCCCCCGGTTGGTCACCTCTACCGGGTAGAGCACCGTGTTGAAGTTGGCCGCGGCCTCGCTGCCCGTGGGCGTGTCGCTCCACGAGGTGAACGTCTGGAGGTCGTGGAACTTCTCGACCCGCGCCTGCAAATCGCCGATCAGCAGGCACGAGCTCGCGTAGCTTGCGTCGGCCGGGTAGTCGTGGGTGAGCGCCGCCACCGTGGCGAGCTCGCCGGTGATCTGCACGTCGCTGCACAAGAGCAGGTCTTCGATGCGGTGCGTGATGGTGAGGGGCAGCGTGAACCCCGTGAGATCCAGCGGGTCGGCCCAGGTGAGCGTGCCCGCCACCAGGTCGGTGGTGTAGCGGTCGCTTGGCACCGGGGCGCCGGCGGCGTCGCGCACCTTGGCGAAGCTAATGCGGGCGCGCAGGTTCACCGTGGCGCCGGCCGTGGGGGTGGCCACCTCGGTGGTGGTCGTGTGGTGCACCAGAAGCACGTCGCCGCTGCGGTAGATGGGCACCCGGCCGTCTTGCGGCAGGCGCACCGGGTCGATGCCCAGAATCGACGCGTCGATCGGCACGAACGAGTAAATCACCGCGTTGAACTGGATGCTCGAGGGGATCACCCGCAGGGGCCGCCAGATCATCCCCTCCACCACGTCGGCCGGGTCGTACCAGTCCTGCGCCTTTTCCTCGGCGGTGAGCCCCGCGTCGGCCACCAGCGCGCCGAAGCGCACCCGCACCACCCCAGTCTCCTGGTCCACCGTGCCGGCAATCTGCGCCGCCGCCAGCGTGCCGTTCACGTCGGCCGTGGCCGTAATCGTCTCCCCCGTGTCGGTGCGCACGGCCCGCAGGCTAAAGCTCGCGGGCTTGAGCGGCGCGCCCGGGGTGCGAAAGAACACCTCCCAGGCGTCCCACGCGCCGAACGCGGTCAAGAGCGAGCTCACCGCCAGGGTGTTGGCGCCGGCCACGTAGTCGGTCAGCTTCACCACCCCCGTGTCGTAATTCACCGTGCCCGCCAGGGTGCCGGCGTTGGTGGCCGGGTCCACCGCGCGGTACACCGCCCCCTCCCGGTCCACATAGGTCTGCCCCGCCCAGGCAAACCGCAGGCTGCCCGGCACCACCTGGTCCACCACGAGCGGCGTCACGTCGAACGTGACCCCGTCGTGGGTGGTGCTCTCGCTGCGGGCGGTAAAACCGACGGCGTCTTCCTGTGCCTTCCAGTGCCAGGTGCGCCGGTCCTGCGAGAGGGCAAGCACCACCCCGGTCTCGTAGCCCCAGCCCCACGAGGTGGCCCAGTAGCGGTGCTGCGTCGACTTCGCCGCCACGGTCAGGGTCACCTCGCCGGTGACGTAATCCACCGCGCCGGCCGTGATGTCGGGGCCCGTCAGGTTGCCCGCGCCGTCGTCCACGCACCGCAAGGGGTTGGCGCGGTACAGCGGGTAGCTCAGCATCGCCGCCAGCGGCGACTCCAGCACCACCGTGCCCGGCCGCAAAGGCAGGTTCGCCCCCCCGATCGTCATGGTGAACGTGCGGGTGTTGAGCGTGGCCGTCACCGTGTCGGTGTGGGTCTGCCACTGGTCGTAGTTGACGACAATCGCGCTGTTGGGGTCGGGCGCCGTGGCCGGCCGCACCCGAATCTCGCCCGTCACATAGTCCACCGTGCCCGCCGAGGCGTCGCCCGTGAACCCGCCCGTGCCGTTGTCCGTGGCGGTCTTCTGCACGCCCCCTTGCAGCCACGTCACGGAGAGCGTCGAGGGCTTGATGCCCGGGTTCGCCACCGTGTAGGCAATGGCCCCGGGCGCGATCGCAACGTCGCCCGCGCGGATCTCGTAGTGCACCGGCGTGCCCCACGAGAACACGATCGAGCTGCCCACGTCGGGCAGCGCCCCCAGCGTTACGATCACCGAGCCCGTGGCGTAGTCGATCGTCCCCGTGCCCTCCCCCGTGCGCCCCGAGAGCTGGCCGCGCCCGTTGTCCGTGAGCCGAATCCACTTCCCGAGCGCCCGGTAGTCCACCGTGAGGCTGCCCGGGCTGGGGATCGGCCGCAGGGTGGGCACGTAGTTGAAGCCGCGGTTGCCCAGGCTGATGGCGATCTCGTAGGTGTGGGCCACGTCGCTGGTGCGCGCCGCCGGCCGGGCGGAGATCGTCACCGTGGCCGTCCACGAGCTCGTACGGGTCACCGTGACCAGGCCCGTGGCGTAGTCCACCGTGCCCGCGTAGCCCGAGGCGTCGCCCGCCGGGGGGTGCAGCGCCCCCGAGCCGTCGTCGGTCAGCGTCACCGAGCCCACCGTCACGCTCACCGAGCCCTTCGCGCACCCCATGCCCAGGTAGCGCGCCGCCGCGTAGAGCGTGCCCGCCAGCGCCCCCGTCAGCGCGCCCGACCACGTCAGCGCCCCGGCCGAGCCCGAGGGCACCAGCGAGACCTTGCCCATACCCGCCGGCACGTCCACCACCGGCGTCTCGCTCTGGGTGCTGGGCACCAGGGGCGCGTAGGCCGAGCCCACCTGCACCAGCAGGTCTCCGGTCTGCGCCGCGTCCACCAGTGGCCGCACCCCGAAGTAGCGCGCCGCGTCGGCCACCTGGGTGGTGCGCACCAGGGTGGGGCTCGTGTGCTTCGACAGCTTGGTGGGCACCCCCCCGGGAAAGTCGGTGCGCAGCGCCGCCGAGGTCTCGAAGATCACCACGTCCTTCGAGAACGTCACCAGGCTCGACCCGATCATCTCCGAAAAGGTCTGCGTGCTGCGGTCCACCAGCGCCTGCACCCGCACGAACTGCTCCTCGGGCGTGTACCCGGTCTTCTCGATCGAGAGCCGGTACACCTCGCCCACCTCGGGGCTGGGCACGTCGGTGTCGCAGTACACCCGCAGCGCCCGCTGCCCCTCCAGGTGGTCGCCGTAGAGCACGAAGCGCGATTCCGGGCCCGAGATCACGTAGCTCTCGATCCGGTCCTTGGCCGCGTTTCGCTCGTCCGTCCAGGAGCGGCGGGTAAACATCGTCACGTTCACGCTGCCGTCGTCGGGCGGGTCGGTGATGGCCGCGTGGGTGCCGTAGAGCGTGTCCACCGTGTCGGTAAGTACCGCGAGGAAGCCCTTGCGCAGGCTCACCCGCCCGTACACCCGGTCCAGCTCCGAGATGTCGGGGAAGAGGTTGTTCACCTCCCCGTCCACCACCTCGTTGCCCGTGAGCCGCCCCCCGCCGTCCTCGTAGTCCGTGAGGCGCTCGCTCTGCAGGAGCTTCAGATCCTGGTCCGTGATCATCGTCTCTCTCGCTCGTCAACCGGGAACCGGGAACAGCCGCCGCAGACGGCCGACACCGGGAACGCCGTTACACCGCCGTCAACCGCACCGTAACGCGATACTGAAGGTCGTTCGAAGGCACCTCGGGCACCACCGGCTCGGCCTCGAGGGCGCGCTCGGCGTGGCGAAACACCACAGAGAACGCCCGGCCGTCGTGCAGCGTCAGCGCCAGCGCCGCCGGCGCCTGGGCCAGGGCGTAGAGCGCCGCCACCGTGGTGCGGGTCACCCACGCCCGGTCGGGGCCCGAGGCCAGCGTGATCGGCCGGCCCGCCTGCATCACCGCCTCTTCGAGAATCAGCGAGCCGTCGAGCGTGTACTCCCGGGCCTGCTCCACCGGCGTCCAGGCGAACTCGTCGACCCACAAGAGATCCGCCGGCAGCGTCACCCCGCCCAACACGTGTGGCATCTATAGGTACCTCCACCGCAGCACCGCCGCGGCCTCCACCCGGGGCGAGCCCGGGGCCACCGTGCGCCGCAGCCACACCCGGAACCCCTTCTGGGGCGGCGTCTCGGGCACCGCCAGGGGGGCCGCCTGTGGCCACACCCCAAAGACCACCCGCTCGGGCTCCTCCCCCTCGTGGCGCAGCGCCTTTCTTCGGTCCTCGAGGAGGCCCAGCCCCAGCTCCGGCGGGTTGGGCCCCTCGGCCCACAGCACCACCTGGCGGGCCGTCTGGTTGCCCGCGTTGACCAGGTCCAGCGCCCGGTGCTCCACGTCGCCCACCCGGCACTCGTCGGGGCTCACCTCGTCGAAGAGGTCTCCCTGGGGGGTAAAGAGGCTGCGCGTCCCCCCCAGCGAGAGCGCGGGGTCTTGGTTGAGCAGCCCCCCTGTGAGCAGCAGCACCAGCGAGGCGGGCATCAGGACACGAACCGCAGGTTGCGCAGCGTGTAGCGGTACTCGATCGGCGCCCCTTGGGCGCCCGCGTCGTAGCTGAAGTCGAGGGTCACCACCCGCCGCTCCCGCGGCGCCGCGGCATCTTGCAGCGCGTTTTGCTCGCGCGTGATCACCACGTCGACCACCGTCGCGGGCTCGGCCACCGGCGTTTCGGCCACCACCGGCTCCCCCGTGTCGGCGTTGTCGACCCGGTAGGTCACCGCATCGGGCGTCACGGGCTGCCCGTCGGCGTTGGTGAAGGTGGCCCGCAGCCGCAGGCTTTGGCGCTCGTTGTAGACCGGGTCACTCATCCGCCTCCTCCTCTATCGCCGCCGAGGGCACCGCAGCCGCCACCGCGGCGGCCGGCTCGCCCGCCGCGAGCTGCGCGCGCGCGGCGCCGGGCGCCACCTGCGCCCCGGGGGCCCCCGCCGCCAGCGCTAGCGCGATCTCCACGGCAAGGTCCTCTCGATCTCACCCCGGGGGGCCGCCACCTCGAGCCGCACCCGCACGCTGCGCCACCGCGGCTGAGGCAAAGGCGCGCCGCCCGCCCACAGCCCCAGGCCCAGTGCGAGCGCCTGCACGCTTTGCCCCTGGAACGCCCCGAAGGTGCCGCCGGTCAGCATGCCGACGTTCACTGCCGCGTCTCCGTATCCCCGCTGCGCGTGAGCGTGCGCGTGCGAATCGGGGTGCCGCCCTCATCGTGGAGCACCTCGGTGTACTGGGTGTCCGAGTCCTTGTGCAGCGTCTTCTTGGCCCAGAACTCCCGCCACAGGGCCAGCACCCGCGCCGCCAGCGACACCGCAGAGGCGTGCTCCCACACCCGCGCGACGATCTCGGTCTTGTCGCCCTCGGTCACCCCCGAGCCCACCGCCACCACCGTGGAGGCCGCCGACTGGATCAAGAGGACCTGGACCCCCGCGGAGTAGGCGATGGGGTCTCCTGCGGGGCCTCCGACGAGGTTTCCTCCGGCGACCTTGGCGATGTAGTTCCCCTCCCAGAAATGGAGCTGCCAGTCCCCCAGTAGCTCGACGGTGATGCCGACGGAGACATCGCCCCCGAGGCTTTCCTTGCCGCTCGCGCGGGCGATCTGGGGCCAGACGATTCCGGCATCGCTTTCCTCCGCGTCTCGGATCGCGTGGATGAGGTCTTGCACCGCCACCGCGGTTTGCGGCTCGGTCACCTCGATGAGGGCGTTGTCGAAGTCGAAGACGAGCGCCATCTAGGCCGCCTCGGCGATGGGGTCCTCGACCTGGGACACGATCAGCGTGAGCCCGTTGGCGGTCACCGTCGCAGGCGACTCCCAGGGCAGGTACTTCGGGGTCGCGCTCGCGTGCCGCACCCGCACCCGCACCGCCACGTCGGCCGTGTGGGTGTAGTTCGCCGCCACCGTCGTGCCCGTGGCGACCGCAGAGAGGAGCGCCGTGCCGTCGGAGACCTTCTCGATCCGGCACCGCGAGCCCACCACCACGTTGGTGAGCGTGAGCGCCACGAGCGTGCCGCTCACGTCGGTCACCGTGGCCGAGGTCGCGCCCCCGTTGGCCGCCGTGAACGTCTTCGCCCCCAGGTCGAGCCGCTTGCCCGTGCCCGCCAGCGTGCATCCGTCCACCGTGAGGTCGTAGGCGCAGGCGTAGGTCGTCCCGTCGATGGTGGTGAAGACATCCGCCTCGTCCATGTTGGCTTCGAGCGTGAGGTGGTGCTTCACGAAGTCGTACAGTTCTTGGATGGAGTGGTTCTGCGTGACCGTGATCTTCCCGACCCCGTGGTCGATGGCGATGCCGGTGTAGGCGGCCACCGTGGCCGCGTTGGCCTCGGTGATGAAGGGGTCGTCGGCCGGCGTGGGAATCTCGGCGATGATCTCGGCGTTCATCTCCGTGATGTACTTCACGGTCTCCGAAAAGACCTTGCCGTAGCGCCGGGCACGCAGGGTCAGCGTGTCCCAATACACGTCCGCATCCGCCCCCGTGGCATCCGTTTCGGTGGCGAGGGCGACGCCCACGGTGTTGTACGAGGCGGTCGGGGAAAACACGGCCGCCAGCCGCTGGCGCGCGGTGGACGCGCTCGCCGACTGGGTGACGAGCGTGCCGGCGTCGTAGTCCACCGTCATCTTCGGCAGCACGTGCGTGCCGGCGTAGTAGGCGGCGGCCATCTGGCAGTGCAGGAGCACCGCCACGGACAGGTCGGTCACATCGTTGGTGCCGATCAGAAACTGGGTGGTCAGCGGGGCGCTCCCGGTGTGGCGCATGACCAGCCGGTTGGCATCCGAGAAGAAGATGCCGTTTTTCCGCCAGCCCCGGTGGTCGTTGGCGGTCCGGTTGAACGTCGAGACGCGCAGCCAGCTCCCGTCCACCACTTCGGGATAGGTGCTGGCGATGGTCGCGATAGCGGTATTTTGGATGTGGGTCTGGCTAAAGGTATTGGCGCCAAAGCTGATATCGGCCGTCGCGTTGGCCGAAAGCCCGCCAATGTCGGAGCTGAGAATAGAATTCCCCACCCCGCCTTGAAGTATGACGCCGAAACCTTTCGATTTCTGGAAAGAGCATCTCGTGAATGTCGAAGCCTGACACCCGAGGGCGGTGCCCTGCGACCCGATTGCCACCAGGTCTGTGATCGCATGTCCGGAGCCGAACACCTGACAGGCGAGCGTCACGGTGCCGTCGTATGCCGGCCCGAACACGAACCCGTCAATCGTGAAGCCGTTTCCAAAAAAGCCGCCGTTTTGGGTCCCATTTCCACTCACCGTGATGTTCTTGAAGCGCAGTCCAGTGCCCTCGATCTTCGGAAACCCGCCTGCTTGGGAGGTTCCCACCAGGTGGATATCTTCGTAGGTGTGCCCCTGTGCGCCGTAGGGGTTGCTCCACGCCCCCGACAGGGTGCCCGTGACCTGACACAGAATACTCTTGTATTCGTGCCGGCCGCCGGCGGCGGTGTCCAAGGCTGCGGTAAACATGACGTTCTCGAGCGATACCCCGACCATTTTGACGGTCGCCACCCGGGCGAACTGGACACCGGAGGGGGACGAATACAGGTCGATCTTGGTCGGAGCAACCATCCGGATGCCGAGCGTGTCGCTGCGGCTCAGGTTGACGATAGAGCCGCCCTTCAAAATCTTGGCCGACAGGTTGTCCGTGAGGGTGATGGTCGTTCCCGATATAGAAGAAATGGTGTAAGTCGCTGTGTCTATTCCTATTTGGTCTGCTCCCACGATCTTTAGCGTGTCTCCGGCAGACCAATGAGACGACCGATCCGCCGTGGTGACGACGTTGGGCTGCCCCGCGTTGGCCGTGGCGGCGACCCGCGCGTTGAGATAGGCGTCCTGCTCGCCATACAAGGCGATGGTGTTTTCGACTTCTGGTAAACCAGAGATGCCGTGGCACCGGAAGACGGCCGTCGCCATCTTGGCAGACAGCGTGAACGGATATTGGGCCGTCATCGGGCTGCCGGCGCTGCCGACCAGGAAGCTCTGCCGGGTCAGCATCGGAAACCAGCCGTCGGCCTCGAGCGTGATCGCTGCCGCGGGCTGGGCGACCACCTGGAAGACCGACAGGTCTCCCTGGATCATGGCGTTGGACTGCTCGGCTCCCAGCGAGAGGCTCTCGTCCACGGTCAGGGTGACATCGTTGGCGAGCACGATCACGTCATCGGTGGCGGGCTTGGCCGTATCGGCATCCCCGGTCACCGCGTAGAAGGGCGTGGCGGCGGCTGAACCCACGAGGTATTGGTAATACGCGACCGTGGAGCCGAAGAAGGTGTAGCGCCACTTGTTGGCCGCGGTGTCCACGGCGTAGGGCGCGTGAGCGATATATTCGCCATGCAAATAGCTTTTGGACTCGGCCGACTTGTCGATCACGGCCGTCGCCCGGTCCGTCCAGGTGCCAGCCACGTTCTCCTGGAGATTGACCGTCACGTAGAGATAGGTGCTCTGCCGGAAGATCACGAAGATGCCGGTGGCGTTGCAGGCGTTGGCAAACGTCACCGGCAAGACGACCGTGGTGTTGCGCAGGTCCGCCGAGGCGGTGGCGTGCGTCAGCCCGAAATGCGCGGCTTCGGCCCGCCGCCAGGACCCGGCCGATATGGAGAGCGTCGCGCTCTCGATCAGGACCTTGACCGCCATGGCCTACTGCACGATGCCGTCCACGGTGCGAATCGCTGCCACCGTGAGGCCCGTCGAGACGACAGCGCCCTCCACCTCGAAGGGGAGGATGCCCTTTTTGCGCACCCGCACGAGCACCGGGATGTCGGCCGCGTAGATGAGCGTGGTCTGGGCAATGGACGACGTGGCCTGCGCGTCGATCAGGGGCACGTAGACCTGCGTGTCCTCGGCGTAGTTCTGGGCCAGGGTCACCGCGTCGAGCGTGAAGGTGGACCCGCTCCACGACGCATAGGGGTAGCGGTCGTCGCCGATGCGCACCACCCCCGCCGCCGGGGTGTCGGACGAGATCGCCGTCTTCACCACGAGGGTGCCGTTGCCCAGGAGGTTGCCCGCCGCCGCCGCGTACTCGCTCTTGGCGATCTCCCCGGCCGGGGCCGTGAGCCGAAACACCGCCACCCGGTCGCCGGAGACCACGTTCGTCACCTTGACCGCTACCACGTTGGGGGGCGCCTGGGTCGCGCCGTTGGCGTCGAGGAGCTGGAAGTTCTTCGCGTCCCCGGCGTCGTAGTTTTCCAGCCACACGCCCCGGGCGCCGAAGAACTTGCCGCCCGCGAAGGTCCCGAAGGGGGCGGTCTTCACGGGGCTGTAGGCCGGATCACACGAGATGTACTGCTCGCCGTTCACCCCGTCGAGCACGAGCACCGAGGTGTGGCGCGTGACGTACTTCAAATACTCGTAGACCTGGGCCAGGGTGCGCGTGGCGCAGTCGATCACGACATCGTAGGGCTTGGCGCCCGCCCCGTTGTTGAGGTCCTTCGAGACCGCCCCGAAGGTGATGGTGATGTCGTTGTAGCCGGCAATCGTGGCCTCGAGCGTCTGGTTGTTGAGATCCACCGCGGTCGCCAGCGGCACGGCGTTACGCCCGCCGGCCGTGAGGTCGATGCCGAAGTGGTCGTAGGAGTTTCCCAGCGCCCGGGCAAACACCGTCACCTCGGCCCCGTCGATCTCCACCCCGCCCTGCTTGACGCGCACAAGCAGGTCGATGTGCCCGTCGGCCCAATACTTGGTGAGCTTCACGCCGTTTTGCACCACGTAGATCGGCGTGCCCGCCACGATCGTGCCCAGGGTGTAGATGTTCGCCCACAGGTCGTCGTTGGTGGTGTCGGCCACCGCGCCGCCCTTGAGGTACTCGTAGGAGCCCGCGGGGATCTCCCAACCGTTGATGAGGCTGAACTCGGTGGGCGTCTGCGCGCTCATGGGCACCTGATCGTCGAGCTGCCCCAGCTCGTCGAACTCGTCCATGAGCCACGAGTACAGTTCCCGCACCGTGTAGATCGTGGCTCCAGAGGTGTGGGTGAGGGTTTTGAGATCGTAGTCGATCGTCCAGTCGTCCTGGATCATGGGGCGTCTCCTTCGTCAATCGTGCGCGTCATACCGTCCTCGCCCCCAGTTCCTCAAACATCCGCAGCATCCGATCCAGATCCGCCTCGGCGAACTCTCCCGCCGGCCCGCCCGCCCCAAACTCCACCCGCACCGTGCGGGCCGGGGCGAATTCGCCCGTGCGGGTGCGGCTGGCGTCTTCGCGGGCCAGCTCCGAGGCCCGGGGGGCGGCCAGGCCCTCGCGCTGGCGCAGCTCTTCCTCGCGGCTCTCTCGGCGGGCCTTCGTCTCGTCGGCCGCCCGCTGCTTCTCGGCCGCGGCCTCGGCCGCGATCGCGCCCATCTTCTGGTCGTGAATCTGCTTGGCGAGCCGCAGCGCCTGGTTGAGATCGGCCACCGCCTGGGCGTCTTTCGCGGCCTGGGCCTGCCGGCGCTTGTCTTCCAGATCCGCCACCTGGGCCGCGTACCGGCGCTTCTCGATGGCCGCGGTGTTGCGGTTGAGCTGATCGAGCTCGTCTTGCAGGGTGGCCACGGTGTCGGCCGCCGCGTCGCGCAGCTCGAGCGCACGGCGCCGGGCGTCGGAAAGGGCGTCGCGCAGCCCGCCCAGGCGCTCGTCGCCCAAGAGCTGGTAACTCTCCAGGGCGTCCTCGGCCGCCGCCACGTTCGCCCGGGTGGCCCCCTCGGCCCCCGAGAGCCGCGCCGTCAGCGCGTCTACCGCCGCCGCCTGGCGGGCGTACTCGTAGGTGATGCCGGCCGCGGCGCTCTTCAGCTCCGCCAGCGACACCACCTGCCGCCCGCCCATGCGCAGCACCGCCAGGTACGCGGCCTCGGCCTCTTCGCCCAGGGCGGCCACGCTGGCCCGAGCGGCCGCAGCCTCGGCGCTGATCACGCCCAGGCCCTTGGCGGCCTGCCCCGCGGCCTGCTCGCCGGCCTGCCCGGCCGCGCGCGCCCCGCCTTGCAGCGCTTCCCAGGCCGCCGTGCCCTTCTTCTGCAGGTCCTCCCACGCCCCCCCGGCCTCGCGGGTCTTTTCCGCGCCCAGCGCCGCGGCCGCGTTGATCTTCTTGGCGTGCTCCACCTGCGCCGCGTGGGCCTTCTTGGCGGCTTCCGACACGGACGCCCAGTAGGCCGTCAGCGCGTTGCCTCCCGCGACGGTGGCCCCGGTGAGCTCCTCCATCCTCTGCTTGGCGAGTTCCAGCCCCTGCGCATACTGCCTCGCGCCCAGGTCGCCGTTCTCCCAGAGCATGCGCAGCGTGTCGGTCAGGTGCTCCACGTCCGCCGGGTCCGTGGCCTTCTTGAGGGCAGCGGCCCACTCGCCGGCAAAGATCTTCGCGACCCTCTCACCCTCTTTGCCGAGCGCCCCCACGGTCTGCACCGTGTCGGCAAACGAGCCGGCAGCGTCGCGGGCCTGGCGGGAGACCCCCGTCAGCGCCTTGAAGGCGTCGGCGCTCAAGGCCCCCAGCGCCTGCTGTAGTTCCTTCGCCTCCTCCTTGGCCTCCTTCAGTCCCGCCTTGCCCTGCTTGCCTGCGTCTCCTACCTTCTTCCCGGCGTCCTTTGCCGCGTCCCCCGCCTTCTGCGTGGCCTTGGCCGTCTCGGCGGCTCCCTTGCCGGCCTGCTCCCAAAGGTCCTCGTACCCGGCCTTGATCTCGGCCGTGCGCTCTGTGTGCCGCCGGGTGGCTTCCTCCCAGGTGTCGTCGCTCAAGGTGGCCTTGGTCAGCTCCCAGGCATAGCGCACGTCCTCGAAGGCCTTGGTCACCGCCCAGGCCATCAGCACGCCGGCCTTTCTCACCACCTCGAACTTGCTCGAAAGCCAAGTGCCGATCTCCCACCCCACCGCGAAGGCCGACACCACGCTCATCGCCGTGCGCAGCCCCCCCAGCTCGCGGGCTGCGTCACGGATGGGTTGGTTCATCGCCTTCAGCCGCTCCCCCACCCCCTCGGCCATATCGAGCCCGGCGACCTTCGCCGCGAGAAAGGCCACCTTCAGCCCGCCCGCCGTCGTGGCCAGCGTTACCAGTAGCCCGGCGAGCTGGCTGATCACCGGGAAGGTCTCGGCAAAGCTCGCCAGCGCGTCGGCGCCCGCGGTCGCCCCGTCCACCACCCCCTTTACCGCCGGCAGGAGCACGGTGCCCAGGTTGGTGGCGATACGGTCCACCGCGTTCTTGAGCAGGTCGAGCTGCGCCGCGGTCGTCTCCATCCGGGTCGCGAACTCGTTTTGCATCGCACCGGCGGTCTTCGTCTTGTCGGCTACCAGCCCCAAGGCCTTGTCGTACTGCCCCAGCGCCCCCACCACCACGGCGATGTCATCCTGATAGCCCTCGCCGAACAGTTGGGTGAGGATCTCGGCGCGGCTTTGCTTGTCCAGGGCTTCCAGGGTGTGGAGAAACTCGCTCAGGGCCTTCTGTGGATCGGCGGCGATGCGGTCCGCCAGGGCGTCGGCCGAAAGGCCCAGCGCCTCGAGCCCCCCCTTGAACTGGTCGGTCCCCACCCGCGCCGTCTGGAGCTTGGCGAGCAGCGCGTTGATGCTGCGGGCGGCCACCTCGGGCGCCTTGCCCAGGCTGATGAAGGCCGCCGAGAGCGCCGCGGCCTGCTCCGTGGCCAGGCCAAACTGCTCCGCCGTGCCGCCGATGCGGGTCATCGTCTCGATGATCCCGGCCTCGGTCGCCGCCGTGTTGTTCCCGAGCGTGTTGATCGCGTCGCCGAGCTCCCGCACCTTGGCGATGGGCAGCCCGTACACGTTCGCCAGCTTGGCGATGGCCTGCCCGGCCTGCTCGGCGCTCATGTTGAACGCCGTGGCCATCTGCGCCGCCAGGCGGGTGAACTCGCCCAGGTCCTCGGCGGTCACCCCGAGCTGCCCGCCCGCCGCGGCGATGGCCGCGAGCTCCTTGGCCGAGAGCGGCAGCTCCTTCGTCAGGTCCTGGATCTCGCGCGTCAGCGCCGCAAACTGCTCCGGCGAGGCGTCTACCACCTTGCGCACGTCGGCCATGGCGCTTTCGAAGTCCATGGCCTGCTTCACCACATACCCCAGCCCGGCCCCAGCCCCAACCACGCCCGCCAGGCTCGTCTTGGCCTGGAGCAGTGCGTCCGACCAGCCGTTGGTCGAGCCCTGGAGTTGCGTGATCTGCTGGTTGGCCTTGAGCGCCGCCTGCGCTAGCTCTTTCTGCGTGAGGGTGCCCGAGGCCTTGAGGGTCGCGAACGCCTGGTTCACCTGGTCGATGCGCCCCCGAATCTCCTGGTGGGGCACGATCTGCAACATGTCTTGCGCCCGGGCCACCTCCCGCATCTCCCGAAACGTGCCAATCAGCCGAAGCGTCTGGGCGTCCACCCCCTCCAGGCTCTTCTGGCCCGCCGCGGAAGCCAGCTCGAGCTCGCGAAAGGCGGCGATCTCGGGCGCGGTCTTCCCCAGGCCCTCCAGCACCCGCTGGAACTCCCGCTCGAAGCGCGTTACATTGCTTTCGGCGTCTTTGGCGTCTACGCCGATGCGAATGCCGAGCTTGAGGTTATCCGCCATGTCCCTCGTCCACCGTCATCCTCTGCCGTTTGTGCTCGCCCCCGTCGCCGGGCTCTTCGCCTACGCCCTGGCGGG
>JBFLZB010000033.1 GCA_040756475.1 Thermodesulfobacteriota bacterium | reverse complement strand
CGCCCTGCCGATTCTGGCGGTCCTGGGCCCCGGGTGGGTGGCGTCGCTCCTGGCGGGTGCTGCGGGGCGGAGCGTGGGGCCGCCGGACGCCGGAGTGCGGCCCCCGCCGCGGCGCGGCGTTCGCGAGGCGCGGGGAGCCCCAGGGCGAGGGGCGCTCCTCCCTGCCTTCGTGGGGCTGGTCCTGGGAGCCCACGCGGCCCTGGCCCTGGTGAAGCTGAACGCCAAGGCGTCCTACGTCCCCTACCTCTTCTACGATCCCACGGGAGCCGCCACGTACCTGGCGATCCACGTCTCGCGGCTCCTGCCCGTGCCCGACCTTCTGGTGCCCCTGTCCGTCCTGCGCTGGCTCGCCCTGGGGTGCCTCGCCCTGGGAGTCGCCGCCGCCGTGCGGGAGGTCGCAGGGGCGTGGCGGCGGGCGGCCCCGGGGCCGAGCCTCTGGCTGCATGCGCTCGGTGTCGCGGGGGCCGGGGCCCTTCTGGGTGGGGCACTGATCCACTGGCTCTTCTAAGTGGCACGGTCCAGGCTTGATGTTCCCCCCACAACCCGTCAGTATCTGGCACGGGCGCCTCGCCGGGGCGGGGGGGGCGGCCGTCGCAGAAGGGGTGCCGAGGAGCGCTGGCACCCGTCGCCGGAGAAGAAGCTCTTGCCCTACTGCTTCCTGGATGGCGCGATCCTGCCCGAGTCCGAAGCCCGCATCGACCCCCGCGATCGAGGCTTCCTCTATTCCGACGGGCTCTTCGAGACCTACCGCACGTACCGAGGGCGGTCCTTTCGACTCGGGGAGCACTGGTCCCGGCTGGGGGCGTCGGCCCGCGTTCTGGGGATCACCCCCCCGACCGTCGACCCCGCGGCACTCACGGCCCGGCTCCTGGAAGCCAACGGGCTGGCCGACGCCGTGGTTCGGGTCACCCTCACCCGCGGGTGTGGGCCCCCGGGACCCCGGCCGGGGCCGGGGTCCCCCACGCTCCTGGCCCAGGTCCGCCCCCTTCGGTCCGGGCTCGCCGAGCTCTGGGAGCAGGGGTGCTCCGGGGCGCGGCTCCCCTGGCCCTTGCGGGCGCGGGGCCTGCCTCTACACTCCCACAAGACGCTGGCGTACCTGCCGACCGTGCTGGCCCTGGGTGCCGTGGGCGCCGGGGAGGAGCCGATCCTGGAGAACACCGAGGGGCACGTGGCCGAGGGGGCTACCACCAACGTGTTCTGGGTTCGGAAGGGTTGCCTTCGCACCCCGGCGGAGGGCGCGGGGTGCCTGCCGGGGGTGGCACGGCGCCTCGTGCTGCAGGAGGCTCGGGGGATGGGTCTGCCCCTGGAGGAAGGTTTCTTCCCCTGGGGAGATCTGGCGGCTGCGGACGAGGCGTTCCTGACCAACTCGGCCGTGGAGGTTCTTCCCCTGGTGCGCCTGGGGGAGGCGCCGGTGGGGGACGCCCGCCCGGGTCCCGTGACGCGCCGCCTCCAGACCGCCTACCGGGAGCGGGTGGAGGCCGAGGTGGGGGGGTGAGCGCGGGGGGAGAGCCGTCCCGGCACGTACGCGTTGCCCGGGTGCAGTGCGAGGAGTACGCAGCGGCGGGGGAGGCGCTCCGGCGGGCACTGGAGCTGCTGGCGCAGGACGCGGACGGCCCGCTGGCTGCCCGGGGAGAGCCGCTGCTCCTCAAGCCCAACCTGCTGGCCGCCCACGCGGCGCGCGAGGCGGTGACGACCCACCCGGCCGTGGTGGATGCGGCCCTGGCTCTCGCGTCGGACCTGGGGGCCCGGGCCTGCGTGGCCGACTCCCCGGGGCTCGGGTCCGCGGAGCGGGTCGGGCGGGCCTGCGGTGTCGCCGAGGTGTGCCGGCGTCACGGCGTGCCGCTCCTGGATCTGGGGGCAGGAGAGGGGGTGGAGGTGTCCGGGCCCACGTACCGGGGGCTCGTGCTCGCCCGAGAAGCGGTGGAGGCCCGCTGGCTCTGGAACCTGCCCAAGTGGAAGACCCACACCATGATGGGCCTCACCCTGGGGGTGAAGAACCTCTTCGGCTGCGTGCCGGGCAAACGAAAGGTGGCCGCCCACTTCCGGGCGGGAAGGGACCCCCGGGCCTTTGCAAGGCACCTGCTCGACATCGAGGCGGTGCTGAACCCCCGGCTCACGGTGCTCGACGGGGTGGTGGCGATGGAGGGGGCGGGACCGAGCCGGGGACGGCCGGTGGCCCGAGGGCTCCTCCTGGCCTCGCCGGACGCCGCGGCCCTCGACGCCGAGGCGACCCGGCTCTCGGGCTTCGACCCCGGAGACGTCCCCACCGTGGCCGAGAGCCTGGCCTCCGGGCGCCTGGAGCCCGGCCGGGTGCGGGTGGTGGGCGACCCGGCGGAGCCCCTGCGCTTCGAGCCCGCGGCGGGAAGCCCCTGCGACTGGCCCCTGCCCCGGTTCCTCAAGCGGTGGGTGCGGGGGGCGCTCTCTCCGGCGCCCCGCTTCACGGCGGCGCAGTGCACGGGGTGCGGCGCCTGCGGGGTAGCGTGTCCCGCAGGGGCGCTCCGGCCGGGCACGCCCCCCGAGCTCCTCCAGGAGCTGTGCATCCGGTGCTACTGTTGCCAGGAGCTGTGCCCGAAGGGGGCCGTGGAGGTTCCCCGGCGGCGGCTCCCGGGTTTCCGGTCCCCCAGGGGAGGAGGAAGGGCGCCATGAGAGGAGTGTACGTCGGCATCGACGTGGGGGGCACCCATACCGACGCCGTGGCGGTGGAGGGCACCCGAATCCTCCACAAGGTGAAGGTCCGCACCACGGAGAGCCTCAAGGAGTGCAGCCTCCAGGCCCTGAGGGAGCTCCTGGAGGGGGTCTCGACCCAGGAGGTGCGGCGGGTGGTGCTCTCCACCACCCTGGTGACCAACTCCGTCGTGGAGGGCAAGCTGGAGCCCGCCGGGATGCTGGTGACGGCGGGCCCCGGGATGACGCCGGGGCCGCTCCTCCCCCACGAGGGGGCGCGGGTGGTGCCGGGGGCCATGGACCACCGGGGACGGGAGATCGTCCCCCTGGACGAAGAGGCGGTGGCCGGCCACCTGGACCGATTCCATGCCGAGGGTCTGCGGGTACTGGCGGTGGCGGGGAAGTTCTCGGTGCGAAACCCCACCCACGAGCTTCGCATCGCCGAGCTGGCGGGCGGCCGGTTCGACTACGTGGCCCTGGGGCACGCCCTCGCCGGCGCGCTGAACTTTCCCCGGCGCGCGGCCACGGCCTTCCTGGCCGCGTCGGTGTGGCGGCGCCACCACCGGTTCGTCACGTCCATGACCGAGGCCCTGGAGAGCTACGGCATCCGGGCGCCCCTGTATCTGCTGCGTGCCGACGGCGGCACCCAGCTCGCCGGCTCCTTCCGCAACCCCGCCGAGGGCTCCCTCTCGGGCCCGGCGGCGAGCGTGATGGGCGTTCAGGCCCTGGACGCCGTGGGCGAGGACACCCTGGCCTTCGACGTGGGGGGGACCACCACCGACATCTCCCTGTACACCCGGGGTTTGCCCCTCCTGGAGCCCCGGGGCGCCACCATCGGCCCCCATCGCACCCAGATCCGCTCCCTCTACACCCGGTCCCAGGGGGCCGGGGGGGACAGCCTGGTACAGGCGCAGGGGGGCCGCATCCGGGTCGGGCCCCAGCGCCTGGGGCCGCCGGCGTCCCTGGGGGGCGAGCACCCGACCCCTACCGACGCCCTGGTGCTCCTGGGGCGAGCCCTGGGCGACCGCGCCCGGGCAGAGCAGGCCCTGGTCCCCGTGGCTACGGCGCTGGGGACGGGGGTGGAGGAGTGCGCCCGCCGGGTGCTCCGAACCCTGGGGCGTGAAATTGCCGCGGGGGCCCGCGCCTTCGTGGAGGCGGTGAACGCCAAGCCCGTGTACACGATCCACGAGCTCCTGGACGGCCACAAGGTGCGGCCGGTGCGGGCCGTGGCCGTGGGGGGACCGGCCCGCGCCATCGCGCCCTACGTGGAGGAGGCCCTGGATCTGCCCGTGGCCGTGCCCGACCACTTCGACGTGGCCAACGCGGTGGGGGCCGCCCTGGCCCGGGTGAACCTGGAGGTCAACCTGGTGGCCGACACGGCGCTGGGCCACCTCTCCATTCCCGAGGCCGGCGTCTACCGCGAGCTGTCCGGGCGCTACTCCCGGGAAGACGCCCGGGCCGAGGCCGAGGGGGCGCTGCTGGCCCTGGCCCGGGAGGCCGGCGTGCTCGACCCCCACGCCGTGCCCGAGGTCGCCGAGGAGGAGAGCTTCCAGATCGTGGAGGGATTCTCCACCGTCGGCAGCGTCCACCGCCTGCGGGTCCAGATCCGCCCAGGCATCCTCGGCCGGATCGCGTAGGCCCCGGCCCCCGGGCCCCCAGAGGCTCTGCGCTCCACACCCAGGAGACCGCCATGAACCCGCTGAAGGCTCCCCATCGGACCGGCATCGTCTTCTTCCCTGCCTTCGACTGGGCCATCTCCCCCACCCACCCGGAGCGGGAAGAGCGTCTCCTCTACACCCGGGACCAGCTCTTCGAGGAGGGCATCCTGGACGTGGAGGGGATCGAGGAGTTCTCGCCCCAGGTGGCCACCGAAGAGGACATCGAGCGGGTGCACACGTGCTTCCCGTCCACCGGGCGGGTCGTGAGCCCTTCGCACCTCATCTCGGCCGGGGGGGCGATCACGGCGGGCCGCAAGGTTCTGGAGGGCACGGTGGAAAAGGCCTTTGCCCTGGTGCGCCCCCCGGGGCACCACGCGCGCCGGGTGGTCCACGGGCTGCGGGGGTTTTGCATCGTCAACATCGAAGCGGTGATGATCGAGCACCTGCGCCGCCACTTCGGGCCCCTGCGGGTTGCCATCGTCGACACCGATTGCCACCACGGCGACGGCACCCAGGACATCTATTGGCACGACCCCGACACCCTCTTCCTCTCCATCCACCAGGACGGCCGCACCCTCTACCCGGGCACGGGCTTCCCCGAGGAGTTCGGGGGGCCCAACGCCTACGGCACCACCCTGAACCTGCCGCTCCCCCCGGGCACCACCGACGAGGGTTTCCTTCACGTGATCGACCACTGCGTGCTCCCCATCCTGGAGGACTGGAAGCCCGACCTCATCGTCAACTCCGCGGGCCAGGACAACCATTTCACCGACCCCATCACCGACATGTCGATCACAGCCCAGGGCTACGCGGCCCTCACCCGCAAGCTGCGGCCCCACGTGGCGGTGCTCGAAGGGGGGTACTCGGTGCAGACCGCGCTGCCCTACGTCAACACCGGCATCCTCCTGGCCATGGCAGGCCTGGACACGGGCTCCCTCGTGGAGCCCGACTACCAGGCCGACCTGTTCCACGAGAGCGAGCGCACCCGGGAGTACGTGCGGCGCCTCTCCGAGCTCATGGTGGAGAAGTACCGAAACCGCGAGGCCCTGCGGGAGAAGGCCTTCCGGGGGCGCACCCACCACCAGGAGACCCGGCAGGTGTTCTACGACGGGGAGGGCATCACCGAGGGGCAGAAGGAGCGGGTGCGGTTGTGCCGGGACTGCGCGGGGGTCGTGACCCTCGAGAGCTGGGTCAACGGCCGGGGCCGCCTGCTCGCGGTCGAGCTGCCCCGCACCTGCTGTGCGGCGTGCCGCGAGGAGGGGGTGCGGGCGTTCGGAGATGCAGGGCTGGGGGACTACGCGTTGGTCGAGCTGCGGGACCGGGAGGTGGACCGGATCGAGCGCCGGAGCCTCTTCGAGGAGGGGTGAGCCCGGGACCGAAGGCCTTGGGGTTTCTAGAAGCGCAGGCTCCCCCCCGCCCGGAGGAAAGGGCCGTCGGCCACGGGTACCCGATCCCTCGTCCGGTCCTCGAAGTCCTTTCCCTCGAAGTAGTACCGGTCGAAGGCATGGCCCCCGGCCAACTCCAGGCTCCAGCGGGGGGAGGGATCGAGGCGCACGCCGGCCTGGACGCGCTTTTCGTAGTACCAGAGGCGATCTTCGCGGTGGTCTCGCCGGGCACGGAAGTGGGACTCGCTGTCCATGTGGAAGCCCGCGTACGCCTGGAGGGCCCCGGAGAACCGGTAGTTTGCCTCCGCCCCGAGGGTGCGCAGCAATGCGTAGCTGAGGCTCGCGCCCCACCCGCTCTCGCCGGCCCAACGCACCGATGAATAGGGAACCCCCAGCACCACCATGCTCCGGGGGGTGGGCCGGGCCCAGTAGGCGAGGCCGGGAAGGGGGATGTGGTTCCAGAACTCCCGGGTGTTGTCGTAGCGCAGGAAGAAGAGCCACGCCGCCCGCTCGCCCCGGGGGGCGCGATACAGGGCGGTGGCCGACACGGAGACCTCCCGGGCGCTGTGGAAGGGGCGGTCGCTGGGCGAGTTCACTACGGCGGCGAGGCCCGTCCACCTTCCGAGGGCGAGGAAGCGGCGGTACGCCGCGCCCAGGGTGGGGTCCCACAGGTGGTCTGGGAGGGGGACGTTCGCCTTGGGAAGCCGGGCCTCGCCCCGCAGGCCGTGGTGTCGCAGCCCCAGCGCGACCGAGCCCTCGGCCTCCGCCCCGAGGGGCGCTGCCGAGAGGAGGGCCGCCCGCTGGGTGAGCACCTCCACCGCCCCCCCGTGCGCCGCGCCCTCCGCCCGCCGTTCGGGGCGCCACTGGGCGGCGTAGGAGACCCGCGCCTCGGACCCCCGGGCCGGTGGGCCGAGCAGGCGCAGGAGCAGCTCCTCCGAGGCCTGTGCGGGCATCCCCGCGCCCAACGCCGCCAGGGCAGCGGCCAAGACCTTCCACGTGGTGCGCATCGGCTTCTCCACCCACCCGGGGAAACGAGGGTGGTTTGGTACCACGAGACACCCCCGTGGCGCCATCCTCCCTTTTCTCCCCGCCCAGACCCGGGCCGGGGCTGGCGCCGGGGCAGAAATCCGGGCATCCTGGCCGGGCGCAAGCGGTAGGAACCGTCACTCCTTGGCGGTCTGAGGCGCCGCTTCGTTAGGAATGGGACCAACGGCCCATGGGACTATACCTGCCTTCCCGCGCGGCCTGGGTGGCTGCGGCGCTCCTCCTGTCCGGAGCTTTGGGGGTAGCCCCCCGGCCGAGCCACGCTTTCTGCTTCGAGGAGGCGGCGGCGCGCTATGGGGTGCCCGAGGTGCTCCTGCGCACCATCGCGGAGCTCGAGTCGGGACTCGATCCCGAGGCGGCGGGGTGGAACGCCGACGGCTCGGTGGACGTGGGCCTCATGCAGATCAACTCCTGGTGGGAGAGCCGTCTCGGGCCGGAGCGGTGGATCCGCGTGTGCACCGACCCCTGCTACAACGTCCTGGTGGGGGCTTGGGTGCTTCGCGACTGCCTGGCCCGCTACGGGTACACCGTGGACGGCATCGGGTGCTACAACGCCCGCAGCCCCGAGAAGCGGGAGCGATACACCCGCAAGATCCTCCGTTCCCTGGTGGATCAGGTCTCCCGGGGGAGCGCCGCCGAGTGAGGGCTGGAAAGAATTGCGGGGTCTCTCATAATTTTTTCATGGGGGCTTAAGGTTCTCCTCATCTACGTCCGATACAGTACTTGCGTATCGCGAAGCACGGCACACCGGGGGAGGGTGGCAGCTCTCCCGGCCCGGCCAGCGAGCGGTACAACCTCCTCCTCTTCCTCCTCCTCTTTACCGAGAGGGCCCGCCTAGGCGGGCCCTCTCGGTATTTGGGGTTACGGAAAGTGCGGCCTGGGGGAGGGCGCCTCAGGGAGGGCAGTTGGCGCACACGGAGCGGAACAGGGCGGTGCTCAGGTAGCGGTCTCCCCGGTCCGGCAGGAGCACCACCACCGTTCCCGAGTCGAGGGCGGAGGCGAACCGCAGGGCCCCGGCTACGGCGGCACCGCTCGACATCCCCACGAAGAGGCCCTCCCGCAGGGCGAGCTGCCGGGCCATGTCGAAGGCCTCCTCGTCGGCCACCACGAGCTTCTCGTCCAGGCGCGCGGGCTCGTAAATTGCCGGGACGATGGCCTCCCGCATGTTCTTGAGCCCCTGGATGGCGTGGCCCATGGGGGGCTCGATCCCCACGACGCGCACGCCGGCTTTTCGCTCCCGAAAATAGCGGCTCACCCCCATGAGGGTGCCGCTCGTGCCCATGCCGGCCACGAAGACATCCACGTCGCCGCCGGTCTGGCACAGGACCTCGGGCCCGGTGGTCTCGTAGTGGGAGAGCCAGTTGGCCGGGTTGGCATACTGGTTGGGCATGAAGTAGGTGTCGGGGGCCGCCTCCAGGATCTCGAAGGCCTTGCGGATCGCCCCGTCGGTGCCCTCGCACCCCACCGAGAGGGTGAGCTCGGCGCCCAGGGCTTCGAGGACCCGGCGCCGCTCCAGGCTCACGCACTCGGGCATGACGAGGCGGATGCGGTAGCCCCGGGCCGCGGCAATCATGGCCAGGGCGATTCCGGTGTTTCCCGAAGTCGGTTCCAGGATGACCTTTTCCGGGGTCAACTTCCCCGATTCTTCGGCGTGGCGGACCATGTAGTGGGCCGGCCTGTCCTTTACGGACCCGCCGGGGTTGCACCCCTCGAGCTTGGCCAGCAGGCGCACCCTGGGGTTTGCCCCCAACCGGCTGAGCTCCACCATGGGGGTGTTCCCAATGGCCGACAGGATGCCTGCGCCGGCCGCCTCCTGCGGCTCGGACAGGTCCTTTCTCAAGGCCTCCACGCTCATGCTTTCCTCCCGCGGAATGCCCGCGATGACGAGCCGCTTGCGCGGCGGTCAGTCTGCTTCGCCCTCGCTCACCCGCCAGGCCTGGTGGGCGTACGGGTCGGCCTTGTGGGCCAGGAGCTCCCGCTCGAACGCATCCGCGCGGGCTCGCGTCTCCTCGGCAAGCCGGTCGATCTTCTCTGCCAGCATCTGGTGGCCCTCGGCCACCAGCGCCAGGTCGTGTTGGAAGGCCTCCCGCTGGATTCCGAACCACCGCTCGAAGCTCTCGGACTGATCCTGGATCTTGGCGTCGAGCTTGCCGACCTGCTCCTCCATCTTGGCGTCGAGCGCGTTGACCCGGTCCTCGATCTTGGCGTCGAGCTTGCCGACCTGCTCCTCGATCTTGGCGTCGAGCGCGTTGACCCGGTCCTCGATCTTGGCGTCGAGCGCGTTGACCCGGTCCTCGATCTTGGCGTCGAGCCGGTTGACCTGCTCCTCGATCTTGGCGTCGAGCCGGTTGACCTGCTCCTCGATCTTGGCGTCGAGCGCGTTGACCCGGTCCTCGATCTTGGCGTCGAGCTTGTCGACCTGCTCCCGGATCTCCCCTTGAATTTCACCTCGAAGCTCTTCGCCAAAGCGCCGCAGGAGCCCTTCGATTTGTCGCAGGTCTTCCGGCGTCATGGAATCCCCTCCTCGTGCCTCGCGCGCTGAACAAAGCCCCCCGGCAAGGCCCGACAGCATGGCGCTGGACGGTGTCGGGCGCAAGTCCGATTTCGGGGCTCCTCCGCGCGCCAAACCCCCACACGACTCGGGATGGCCTTCGTCTCCGGAAAAGGGGCGCCGGCCCAGGCTCCCTACCTTCCCGTGCGTTCCCAGGTTCCCGTCTGGACCGTGAGGAGCCCCTTCACCACACCGATCAGGTAGGCGGCGTTCTGGAGGGCGAAGAAGAAGGGGACCTGCACCCAGTGCGGCATGCGTCCGCGACTGCGGCGCACGCCGTAGAGGGCGAGCCCGTAGCACGCGGCCTGGGCCGCCAGGAAGAGCCCATAGCCCGCCGAGCGGCCCAGGAGGTGGACGTTGGCGAAGAAGAGACCCAGGAGGAACCAGGGGCTGAGCCAGCGCAGGGCCTTGTGGGAGACGTAGCCCCACAGGAGCCGGGGCTGCCCCAAGGGAGGGAGCCCCTCGCCCTGGAGGGCCGCCTGGGCCGCGCCGGCGGAGATCCGGACCTTGCGGCGGAACTCCTGGGCCGCGTCGGGGGTGGCGCTCTCGGTGGCCACGGCCTCGGGGTCGTAGAGCACCCGGAAGCCCCGGCCGGCGGCCGTCATGGAGATGACGAAGTCGTCGAGGATGATGTTGTTCGAGGGCGGCACGAAGAGCTCGCGGCGCAGGGCGTACATCGCGCCGTCGACCCCGATGATGGAGCCGAGCCGGCTCTCCTGGAGCTGGATCCACCGCTCATACCGGTAGTAGAGCCCCTCGGACTGGCCGAAGGAGACGTCTTCGTTGAGCAGGCGCACGTCGCCGCTCACCGCCCCGACGGAAGGGTCGGCAAAGTGCCGCACGAGCTTTCGCAGGGCGTCGGGCCGGTACAGGGCGTTGGCGTCGGAGAAGACCAGGATCTCGCCGGAGGTTCGGGGCACCGTGAGGTTTAGCGCCCGGGTCTTTCCCCCCCGGGGTTCGACGTAGTGGACCCGGATTCCCTCCCCTTCGAACCGGGCCAGGATCTCGTTGGTCCGGTCGCTGGAACCGTCGGAAGCCACCCAGAGCTCGAGCTTCTCCCGCGGGTAGTCCAGGGCCAGGGCGTTTCGCACCTTGTCCTCGATGACCTTCTCCTCGTTGTACGCCGCCACGATCAGGGAGACCGTGGGTAGTCGGTCTTCGGGCAGGTCCTCTCTCGCGGCCACGTCGCGCTTGGGGAGCACGGCCAGGAGCAAAGGGTAGCCCGCGTACACGTAGGCGAGGAGGGCGAGGCAGATCCAGAAGAGGAACAGGGCCATGGGGGGACTCCAGGAAGGAAGTGATCAGTTGGGGGGCGATGGGACGTCTCACGCTCCACGTCACCCCTCACAAGCTGATGTACTTTCGCACGACGGGGCCCAGGAGGTTGGCCAGCGGCAGGGGCAGGCGCCTCCAGACCTGTTCCGCCAGGGCGCGGGCGGAGCTCGGTCCGTCCGGGGGGATCGCCGCGGCGCCCGCCAGGTGCACCGTGCTCCAGGCCAGGGGGCGGGGCTCTGCCCCCCACTGGGCCTTGAAGCGGTACGTGCCTTCCCCGGGGGTCGAGCGGCCGAAGTCGAAGGACGCGTACCCCGCATCGGCGGCGAACTCCAGGAATTTCCAGTACAGGAGCATGTTGGGCGCCAGGGCGTTGGCCTCCCGCAGGGTCGAAGCCCAGGGGATGCTCGCCGAAGCTTTCGCAAGAAGGAGGATTCCCCCGCCCACCGGCCGGTCCTGGTGCCACACGAGCCCGAGGCGGCATTGCGGTCCGTAAGCCCGGAGCACCTCCCGGAACCAGCGCCGGGAGTGGACGGGGGAGCCCAGGTCGCGCATGTTGCGCGCAAAGACTTGGTAGAAGGCGTCCAGCTCGGGGCCGCTGCCCCAGCGAAACGCCAGGCCGTTCTTCTCGGCCTTGCGGACCTGGCTGCGGAGCTTCGAGGAAAAGGACCCCCAGAGGGCGGCCGCGCCTCCCGGGAGCGGCAGCACCATGCGCACCTTCCCGGAGGTCGTGGCGACGGGCTGCCCGGGGGGGGCTTCGAGCCCGGTGCCTCGGGCCCGGCGAACTTCGAGGCGGCGCGCGCCCGCCGCTTCCGCCGCCGCCGCCGCTGCGTCGTACAAGGCCTTGGTAGCGGCGTCCGATTCCGCCAGGGCCTCTCCCACGTCGCAGTAGGGGAGGCACACCCACTCCTGGCGCCCGAGGGGCTGGCGCAGGCAGACTGCGCAGAGCACGCCCGCCACCCGGCCGTGCTCCTCCGCCAGGAACCGCGCCACCTTCCACCGGTAGGCCGAGGCCACGGCTTCCCCCCAGGCCCAGAGCTGGTAGGGCACCGCATCGGACCGGCCGGCGACGAAGCCGTCCCAGGCGGCCCGGTCCTCGGGGCGGGCCCGGCGGACCTGGACGAGGCCAGGATTCATCGGCCGGCGCTCCGGAGCTCCGCGTAGAGAGCGGCGTAGGCCTGGGCGTTGCGGTGCCAGGTGCGCTCGCGCCGCACCCAGGCCCGGCCCCGCTCCCCGAGGACCCGGCGCAGTTGGGCGTCGCGGACCAGTCTTCCCAGGCCGGCGGCCAGCGCCTCCGGATCGCCCGCCCGGTGCAGCAGCCCGGTCTCCCCGTCGGTCACCAGCTCCCGATGGCCACCGACGTCGCTGGCGATCAGGGCCTTTCCCATGGCCATGGCTTCCAGGGGCTTGAGGGGCGTCACGAGTTCGGTGAGGCGCATGGGCTTTCGGGGGTAGGCCAGCACCTCGGCCAGGGCGTAGACGCCGGGCACCTGGGCGTGGGGCACGCGCCCGGCGAAGATGATCGTGCCGCCGAGGCCCAGGTCGTGCGCCCGCTGGCGCAGCAGCACCTCCGTCTCGCCGCCCCCCACCAGGAGCACGGCGAGCTCGGGCATCTCGGGTGCCAGACGGGCGGCCGCTTCCAGAAGCACGTCGAGCCCCTCGAAGTGGTAGAAGGAGCCCAGAAAGGCCACCACAGTCCTGCCCCGAAGCCCCCACTTCTCCCGAAAGACCTCGTCGGGCTCGGCGGGCGGGAACTGCTCGGGCACCACGGCGTTGGGCACCACGCGGACCTTGCCCTCGGGGATCCCCCGGCGCAGGAGGTCGTCGCGCAGCCCCGCGCAGATGGTGACCACGGCGTCCGCCCGGCGGCAGCAGCGCGTCTCCAGTGCGCGCACCAGGCGGTACTTGGGGGAGCCCTCGGCGTAGCTGCCCTGGTCGGCAGCGGCGTCCTCCCAGAAGGCCCGGATCTCGTAGACGAGGGGCACGCGACGCTGCCGGGAGACCTTGCGGGCGGGGAAGGCATTGAGCACCGGGCTGTGGGCGTGGAGGACCGCAGGGTTCTCCCGGGCTGCGATGCCGGCCAGCCGCTGCTCCAGCGCCCGCATCAGCCGCATCTCTCCCACGAAGGGAAGGGAGCTCCCCGAGACGGCTCCGGTCCGAAACACCCTCACCCCTCCCTGGGTTTCTTCCGGTGCCCAAACACCCTTCCAGTCCGCCTCATGCTTGGGGGAGGTGACCGCAAGCGGCGCCAGCCCCAGCTCCCGCTGGGACTCCAGGATGTTCTGGCTGCGGTAGCTGTAGCCGTCCTGGATCGGCAGGCCGTGGTCGAGGACGTGGAGGATCTTCATGGAGGGCGCTCGTTGCGGGTGGCACGTTGCCCGTGGGAGCCGCGGGCCGCGGTCAGGATCCGGCCTGGCGACGCAGCCAGAGCTCCAGCACCAGGAGCAGCCAGAGGTTGGCGCCGTAGTACGAGACGTTGTCCGTTTCGAAGCCCTGGCGCAGGAAGCGAACAAACTCGGGGCGCACCCATTGGGCGAGCCGGGGGGTGCCGGAGAAGAGCGTGTCCGCCAGGAGCGAAGAGAGCCCCGGGTGGGAGCGCAGCCAGGGGCCCACGGGGAGGCCGAAGCCGTGTTTGGACTTCTGGATGATCTGGGTCGGAAGAAACCCCTCCATGGCGCGCTTGAAGAGGTACCGGTTCCGGCCGGCCTTGACCTTGAGGGTCGGAGGGATCGTGCAGGTGAAGTCCACCAGGTCCCGATCGAGGAACGGGTAGCGCACCCGGACCCCGGCTGCCTCGCCCATCTGGGTGACCTTGCGCAGGTCGTTGTCCGTGATGGTGAACTTCATGTCCAGGTAGAGGAGCCGGTCGGTATCGTGGGCCGGGGCGGCCGCCTGGTAATGCCGCCGGGCCAGGGCCAGGAAGCAGTCGGGGTCTACCTGGACGAGAAAGTCGGGCTGGAAGACCCGCGCCGGGTCCTCCTCGGCTAGAAGGTTGTAGGAGAAGAAACGCTCCGGATTGGGGATGTTGGCCCGGCGCACGTAGCGCTTGGCCTTGTGCAGGGGGCCCCACCCGGGCGCCGCCCCCAGGAGCGGCTCGAGCACGCCCCGCCTCAGCAACGCCGGTATGGCTTGGTAGCGCTGGAACACCAGGTTCGTGACGTAGCGCTCGTTGCCCCCGAAGATCTCGTCTCCCCCGTCGCCGGCCAGGAGCACGTCGATCCCCTGCTCCCGGGCCAGGCGGGCGCAGTAGAAGGCCGGGATGACCGAGGAGTTCCCGAAGGGCTCGTCGTAGAGGCGCGGCAGGGCTTCCACGAGCCCGAGCACGTCCTCGGGGGTGACGAAGTAATCGTGCTGCCGCGTGCCGAAGTGCCGGGCCGCCAGATGGGCGTAGTCGAGCTCGTTGTAGCCGGGCTCGTCGAAGCCGATGGAGAAGGTCTGGGCCGCGGCTCCGGCGACCTGCCCGTAGTACCCGGCCACGCTGCTCGAATCCGTGCCGCCCGAGAGGAAACAGCCGGTGGTCTCCGGGGCGGAGAGCCCCGCCAGGCGCTTGACGGCCCCGCGGACCTCCAGGGGAACTGCCCGGCGCCAGTACGACTCTGCCTGCGCGCCGTCGGGCCGGTAGCGCAGGTCGTAATGGGTCCCCAGGCGGGTTCCCCGGGGGGTGTGGGCGAGAAACCGCCCGGGTTCGAGCTTGCGGATGCCCCGGTAGATGGTCGCGGGGCTCGGGATGGCGCTGTAGAAGAGGTAGTGGTAGACGGCCTCCGGGTCGATCTCGTCCGGGACGCCGGGGCACAGGCGCACCTGGCCGATGCGCGACGCCGCGGCCAGCGCCCCGCCGGATCGGGCGTAGACCACCGGCCGGATGCCGAAGGGATCCGTCGCCACCAGGAGGAGCCGCAACCCGGCGTCCCACAGGGCAAAGGCAAAGGGCCCCCGGAGGCGGTCCACGAAGGTCTCCCCGAACCTGCGGTAGAGCCGCCACAGGAGCTCGCCGAGCTCCGCGGCCTCGGCGGAAGTGTCTTCCAGTGCCCCTCGCAGCGCCACCAGATTGGTGAGGTCCAGGTCGTAGGCCACGGCGCCCCCGTCGCCGGCCCAGAGCCCCTGCCCCGGAAAGTCCCTCCAGGCGGCCAGCACCGGACCTGCTCCGGGAAGCGCCGCTGCTTCGGCGCCGCCGCGCCTCAGTGCCTGGGCGAACGCCTCCGGGTGGTCTAGGCCGGCGGAGGCGAGAAAACCACCGCGGGGAATCTCGGGATTCACGAAAGACCTCCGTGCCCTGGGCGGGAATCGGGAGAAATGGCTCCTGCGAGCACCTCCCGCAGCGGCGCAAAGCAAAAATCGCCCAGCAGGCGGCGAAAGCGGCTCTCGGTCCTGTGCAGGTTCACGTAGTGCCGGAACCGGCTCTTGATACCCGCCCCCTCCATGCGCGGTTGGCCCGGGTCGAGCTCCCAGGGGTGAAGGTAGAACACGAAGGGCCTCCTCTCCTCCCGGTTGATCCGCCCCAGCCCCCAGCGGGTGAGCCCGTAAGGGAAGAGGCGAAAGTACCCGCCCCCGGCAACCGGGACGTTGCGGCCGAGCAGGTTCAGTGTAGTGATCGGGACCTCCAGGAGATGTTCCGGGCCGGGTGCCGGGTGCCGGGTTTCGGCGCCCGGCGGATTGCCGGTGGCCGACCGCTGCCCCCTGTCCTCTGCCGGCACCCAGTTGCCCAGGCCGTCTTCGCCCGCGATCCGTTCCATCCAGAAGGGGAAGCGGGGCCAGTCGGAGAGGCCGTAGAGATCGTGGCGCACGGGAAAGACGCTGGAGTCGTAGGCGAACCCGGCCTCGGCGAGCTCGTCAAAGGCCCACAGGCACGTGGGGCCGATGGAGTAGCTCGGCGCCCGGTACCCGAGGACCGGACCGCCCGCCTGCTCCTCCAGCAAGGACTTGCTCCGCCGCACGTCCTCCCGGAACTCCTCTCGGGTCTGGGTGCTCACCCTGCGGTGCGCGTAGCCGTGGCAGGCCACCTCGTGGCCCGCGGCGGCAATCTTGCCGGCCAGGCCCGGAAACCGCTCGGCGACCCAACCCAGGACGAAGAACGTGGCCCGGGTGTCCACGCCGGCAAGGATCTCCAGGAGCCGATCGGTATTCGACTCCACCCGGCACTCTCGCCCCCCCCACGTGCACGGATCGCACACGGACTCGAAAGCCGAGACGTGGAAGTAGTCCTCCACGTCGATCGTCAAGGCGTTGACGATCGACGTGGGCTGGGCGGCTGGGCTGGGCGGCTGGGCGGCGCGTTCCCTCACTTGATCGATCGCACCTCCTCATAGGTCGTCAGCCCCTCCACGGCCTTGGTCAGGCCGTCCTGGAGCAGGGTTCGGAAGCCGTTGGAGAGGACGGCCTGCTCGATCTCGGCCTGGGGGGCCTGGGCGAGGATGAGGGTGCGCAGTCGGTCGTCGGGGACCAGGAGCTCGAAGACGCCGATGCGGCCCTGGTAGCCCGTCATGCCGCACTTGCGGCACCCGACGGCCCGGTACAGGTGGGGGTTGGCTGCGCCGGTGGCCGCCCGGAGCTCTTCCTTCACCGGCTCCGGGGGCTCGAAGGACTCCAGACAGTGGGGGCACAGGCGCCGCAAGAGGCGCTGCCCCACCACGGCACCCAGGGCCGAGTAGAGCATGAACGGCGCGATCCCGTGCTCCAGCACCCGGGGGATGGCGCCCAGGGTGTGGTTGAAGACCATGCGGGCGAGCACCAGGGTCTTTCCCAGGGCGGCTTCCACCACGGTCTCCAAGACCTCGCGGGAGGTGATCTCTCCCACCATCAGATAGTCGATGTCGTGCTTCACGAGGGCCTTGAGCCCCCGGGCGTAGGTGACCCCGGCCTTTTCGTTCGGTTCGGCCTGGTCGATGTCCGTCAAGCGGTTCTTGATGGGGTTCTCATAGGTGACCGTCGACTTGCCGGGGCTCTTGAGGGCGTTGAGGGTGGCGTAGATGGTGGAGGTCTTGCCGCTCTCGGGGGGGCCGAGGAAGAGCAGGAGCCCCCGCTCGGCCTGGGTCACCCGGCGGTAGGCGTCGAGCATCTCCGCCGACATGCCGAGGTTTTCCAGGCGCAGCTCCTCCTTGGAGAAGGGCTGCTGGAAGGTCAGGGTGACCTGCTCGCCGCTCAGAACGGGAAACGTGGCGACGTCGATGTCGTAGTACTGGTCCTCCGAACGCACCCGGAAGTATCCCTCCAGGGGGACCCGGCGCTGCAAGATGTCCATCCCCCCGAGCACCTTGAGCCGGTTGACGAAGTTCTGCGCGTACTCCTTGGGGGGGGTCACCAGGGTTTCGAGCACGCCGTTGGCCCGAAGCCGCACCTCCACGCTCTCTTCCCGGGGCACGATGTGGACGTGGGTGGCCTTGCGGTCGAGCGCCGCCAGGATCACGGAATTCACGATCTTGACGATGGGCGCTTCGGCGGACGACTCGAGCACCTCTTCGAGGTTCTCCTCCCGGAGCTCCGACTGGGAGGAGATGATCTCCAAATCGCGCTGGTTGCGCAGGTCCAGGGCCTCTTCCCACTTGGTCGAGCTCGGGAAGATCTCCCGGATCTTCTTCTTGATCCCGAACATGGAGGAGACGACCGGGGCGATGCGCATGCCGGTCATGAACCGCATCTCGTCCACCACCCGGTAGTCCTGGGGGTTGGCCATGGCCACGGTCAGGGTCTTGTCGTGGAGCTCCACCGGCAGGACGAAGTTCTTCTTCATGAACTTCTCGGAGATGAGCGCCACCACGTCCCTGGTGGGGCAGTACTTCTGCAAGTTGATCGCCGGTACGGACTGCTGGCGCGAGAGGAGGAACTCCAGATCCTCGACGGTGACGAAGCCCTTCTTGATGAGGATGCTCCCCAGCCGCTCCCCCGTCTTCTGCTGCTCGGCCACGGCTTCGTCGAGCTGGGCCTGGTCGAGGATCTTGTACTCGATCAGGAGATCGCCGATGCGCTTGCTCATGGGTGGTCCTCGCTTGCGCGCGAAGTGGAGGAGGCTGCCGTGCGGCGGGTCATCGGCCGGAGAGCTCGCCGCTGCCGCCCCCGCTCAGCCGCTCCAGCACTGCCGCGTGCTGCCGGTGGATGTGGCGGATGGCCCGAACGAGGTCGTTCTTGAGGTGCTCGGTGGCCTCCCGGTGGCTCGAGAGGGGGCGAGACCGGTCGTTGGGCTTTTCCAGGAAGTAGTCGGCCCCCGCGGCGAAAATGCGGCGGCGGATGGTGGAGAGGTCGATGTCGCTCAAGAAGACGGCGGGCACGTGGGGAAAGCGCTGCCGCAGGCTCTGGACCCGCAAGACGTTCTCCCCATCGTCGGCCACCGCGCCGAGCACGGCCACGGGAAAGCTGGTCCCGGCCGCTTCCTCGCCCACGGATGCCTGGAAACTTGCGTAATCCCGATGCACCTCCGCGTCGATGCCGGCCCCGGCCAGGAGGTCGGCCAGGGCGTTCTGAAGGCGGGGATCGGGGTCGTGGACGTGGACCCTCAGGGGGGGAATCTGGGCCTCGAACCCGCTGCGGGGAGAGCGCCGCTCCTCCTCCAGCCGGGCCATGCGGCGCTTCCACTCCTCCTTGAGCCGGGCCACGCGCTCGTCGAGATCCGCCTCCCGCGTGCGCAGGGCGGCTTCCCGGCGTTCCAACTCCTCTGCCCGCTCCCGGAGACCCTCCTCCGCCCCTCCCACCCCTGGGAGGCCCCCGGCCAGGATGGCCCGCAGCCGGGCGTCGAGTTCCGCCACCCGGGTCTCCAGGGAGGCTGCGTCCTTGGAGGGGCGCGGCGGCGTCGCAGAACCATTTCCCTGCTGATCCCTGGTGATCTGGGCGGCCACCTCGCCGATGATGTCGGGCCCGATGACTCGGTTCTCCGCCACGTACCCGTGCAGAAGCGCCGCGTCGCACAGCACGTTCACCAGCCGGGGGATGCCGCCGGTGGCCTCGTGGATGGCCGGCATCACCTCGTCGGGAAAGACCGGGGCCTTCTCGGGGTCTCCGGCCACCTTGTCGATGCGGTGCCGCACGTACTCGGCCACCTCCCCCGGGCCCAGGGGGCCCAGGTGATAGCGCACGGTGATGCGCTGGCGCAGTTGCTCCAAGGCGGGGGCGTCGATCAGGTCCCGGAGGCCAGGCTGGCCGGCCAGGATGATGTGGAGGAGCTTGGCCTTCTCGGTCTCCAAATTCGAGAGCATCCGCAGCCCCTCCAGGGTCGGTACGCTCAGGTTCTGTGCTTCGTCCACCACCAGCACCGCGTTCTTCCCTTCGCGGAACTGCTCGATGAGGAACTCGTTGAGGGCCCCGAGGAGCCCCGTCTTGTTGAGGCCGCGGGGTGGAACCCCGAAGTCCTCGAGGATGAGCTCCAGGAGCTCCTTGTAGCTCACCCGGGTGTTGGTGACCTGGCTCAGGCACACCCCCGAGCCCAGCCGGCGCACCAGGGTGCGCAGCAGGGTGGTCTTGCCCGAGCCCACCTCACCCGTCACCATCACGAAGCCCGACTTCGACTCGATGCCGTACGTCAGATGGGCCAAGGCCTCCTTGTGTCCCTGGCTCAGATACAGGAACTCCGGGTCCGGCGTGAGGCTGAAGGGCTTGGCGCTCAGGGCGTAGAAGTCACGATACATTTCACTTTGCCCCTTTGCCGAACAGTACCACCTTTACCGTCTCGAAGATGATGGAGAGGTCCATCCAGAAGCCCATTCTCTTTATGTAGTAAAGATCGTAGCGCAGTTTTTCCACGGCATCCTCCACCGTGGAACCGTAGCTGTACTTGACCTGGGCGAGACCCGTCACGCCCGGCTTCACCGAGTGACGCTGCATGTAGTAGGGGATCTGCTCGGCCAGTTGCTGTACGAAGAAGGGCCGCTCTGGTCGCGGGCCCACGAAGCTCATCTCCCCCTTGAGCACGTTCCAGAGCTGGGGGATCTCGTCGATACGGGTCTTGCGGATGAGCCGGCCGACCCGGGTCACCCGGTCGTCGGCGTCCCTGGCCCACACCGGCCCGGAGCTCGCCTCCGCGTCGGAGCGCATGGAGCGGAACTTGAGCACCTGGAAGGGCCGGTTGCGCTCCCCGGTGCGTTCCTGGCGGAAGAAGACCGGGCCCGGCGAGTCGAGTTTGATGGCCAGGGGCACCAGGAGCCACACGGGCAGCGCCAGCACGAGCCCCAGCCCGCTGGCGAGGAAGTCCACCGTGCGCTTGAGCGCCAGCGTGAACGGCCGTTTCGAGAACCCCTCCCCGAAGATGAGCTGGCTCGGGCGCATGTGTTCCACCAGGAGCTTTCCCGTGAGCTCTTCGTAGAACGCGCACCCGTCCTCCACCGGGCGGCCCGAGATCCGCAACTCCAGCAGATCGCGGACCGGGAACTTGCCCCGGCGCTCCCCAATCGCCACCACGATCCGGTCGACGCCGTCGCGCTGCCCGACCTCCCGGAGCTCCTCGAAGCTCCCCAGCACGGGGGGCAGGCCGTCGGGTTTCTGCCGGGCCTCTTCCGGGTTGGCCGCGAGGCAGCCCAGCACCCGAAACCCCAGGGCCCGGCGGGTGAGGGTCTCCCGGTGGATGCTGCGGGCCAGGTCTCCTGCCCCCACGAGCAGCAGGTTCACGCTGAGCCCGCGCGACGAGAGCAGCGCAGTGTACCCGAGCCGCCACAGGACCACCACCCCGATCACCACCGCAACGAACAGGGCGAAGACCCCGCGCCCCAGGATGAGCCCCGGGTGGAGGTAGTACACCAGGGCCAGCAGGATGCTCGCGATCCCCAGGGCCTGGAAGAGGCGGATGAAGAGCTCCCGGCGGCTGTTGAGCACCGGCAGCTCGTAGAGATCGTGGTAGTAGAAGGAGAGCTGGGTTACCGCCACCACGAGCCCGATCCGCAGCCACTCCGAACCGTCGCGCAGGAGCGCCCCGACGTCGGGTCCGAACCGCAGCCCCAGGGCGGCCAGGAGGGAGGCCAGGACGATGGCGTCCTCCACCGCGAAGAGGAAGAAGTGTCGTACGGTAAGAGTCTTTCGCATCGCACCGGCCCCTGGAGGGGGCATGGGGGTAAGTTGTGCGGCGCCGAATGCCGCCTGGCCGCCGGCCGCTGCCGGCGGACCGCGGAAACCCGGCAGCGGATCGCCGAAGCCTAGGAATAGCCGTAGTAGTACCCCGCCGGACCATAGTTCGAGCCGTACCCGAACCTGCCCGTCAAGCTCTCGACCCGATTGAGGACGGTGCCCAGGACTTTTCCGGGCGGCAGGGTCTCGAGAGTCTGCTTGAGCAGGCTCTTGCTGGTCTTGCCGGCCCGCACCACCACGAGCACCCCGTCCACGGACGCGGCCAGGAACGGCACGTCGCTCACGGGGTGAAGGGGCGGCGTGTCGACGATCACGTAGTCGAACTCGGCCCGGCTCCGGGCGATGAACTCCTCCCATTCCGGGCTCGCCAAAAGCTCGGCGGGGTGCCCCTGCACGGCGCCGGCCGTGGCGACGCAGAGCCCGAAGAAGGGGGTCTCCCGGATCACCGCCTCCCGAGGCACCGTGCCTTGCAGGTACTCGCCCAGACCCGGTGAGAGGCCCAGGCCGAGGAGCTCGTGGACATGGGGACGGCGCAGGTCGGCGTCCACCAGCAGGATGTGCCGGGTGGCGTCCTGGGCCAGGGTGGCCGCCAGGTTCACCGCGGTGAGGCTCTTTCCCTCCCCCTTGGCGGCGCTGGTGATGGCGATCGTCCGCATCCCTGCCTCGGCGCTCAGCCCCTCGAGGCGCTGCCGTAGCGCCCGGTACTGCTCGGCCGCCACGGACATGGGCCGGTGGAGGGCATCGAGGTGGGGGTCTGCGGCCCGAAGGACCTCGGGGTCCAGCGCCTTGGCCGTGACGAGCACGGGGCGGCGGCGGGAGCGGCGCTTGCGCTCGCGCACGGGTTGTGCCGGCGCCGCCGTCTCCGGAGCCGAAACGAGGGGCCCCAGGGTCTCCCGTTCGTCCACGGCGCCGGCGGTCTGCTGGAGCCCGCCCTCCTTCTTCGCCTTCTCGAGGGCCTGGATGATCTTGCTCATGGGTGTCTCGCCTCGGTCCCGGATCAGCGGGTGGTGGTCCAGTGGGTGGCCCGAACCTGGGTCGTGAGGTCCGAAACCGCCTGGGGAATGGGCTTCACCGTCCAGTGGACGATCCCCGTCGCCACGACCAGGCACAGGACGGCGGTACCGGAAAAGGCCAGGCGCCACATCCAGCGGCGACGCAGATCTCCGGGGGCGGCGATCTCCGGAATCGCCCCGAGCACCGGCAGACCCGCCACGGCAGCCAGCTCCTGGCGGGTCTTCACGCTCAGGTCGAGCAGGTCGAAGAGGAGCACGAGCCCCAGGCCCAGGGCCAGGCCCGCCACGCCTCCCAGGGCCACCAGCCGCATCCGGTTGGGGGAAAAGGGCTTCACGGGCAGATTGGCCGGGTCGAGAATCTGGAATTGCTCCCCCTTCTGTTTGCGTTCCAGGTTCTCCGATAGATCGGCCTGGAGCTTCTTGTCGATGAGGTTCTGGTGCACCTTCTTGATGTTGTCGTAGTCCTCGCTGAGCTGCTGGAGCTCGAGCTGCCGGGCCGAGGTCGCGGAGATCCGGGCCTGGTAGAGGGCGACCTGCTTGTGGATCTCGTCGTTTTGGGCCGTGAGGCGCGCGATGTCGGCCTCGGCCTTGAGGAGGTCTGCCCGGAGCTTTTCGTACACGGGGGGGTAGCGGGGACCGGAAGGTGCCGGAGCAGGCTCCGGGGCCGGCGGCGCCGGCGCCCGCGCAGCCCGCTCCGCTTCCTCTCGGGCCTTTTCCGTCTCGGCCCGGGCGCGCTCGGCGTCGGCGTCGGCCCGGGCCTCTTCGAGCTCCGCGCGAAGCTCCCCGGCGCGCTCCTCGAGCCGACCGATCTCGGCCTTGAGCCGCGCCACGTCGGGGTGGCGCTCGGTGTAGGTGAGGAGCAGGTTCTCCAACACGGCCCGCCGCTTGTGTAGTTCTGCCTCGGCGGCCCGCAGGGCCCCGTCGTCGACCCCTGGCGCTCCGGGAGTCCCGGTACCGCCTGCCGCCGTCTGTTGGAACTGGGCCAGGAGGAGCTCGGAGATGGAGGTGCCGCCCAGGCCGGCCGCCGGCGCGGCGGCCTCCGATTCCGCACGCCTCTCCACCTCGGCGATCTGCTGCTGAAGCTGCACCCGCCGGCTCTCGGCGGCGTTGATGTTGTCCGCGTTGAGCTTGAGCTGGTTCTGGAGCTGCCCGAGCATCGACTGGTTGCTCGAGAGCTGCTCCGGAAGCTCGTGGAGGTGGCGCCGCTTGAACTCCAGGATCTTGATTTCCCGCTCCGAGATCTTGTCCCGGTACCGGGCGATCTCGTCGTCGAGAAAGAGGCTGGTGCCGATGGCCTGCTGCTCGCGGACCTTCAGGTTCTCCTCGATGAAGAGGCTGGCGAGCTTATTGGTGACGAGCATGGCCAGACGGGGATTCGGGTCCACGAAGGAGAGCCGGAAGGCGTCGTTGCGGTGCACCTGGAGGGAGATGCGCGAGCGCATGCGCTCCACGATCTCCTCCGGGGGCCGCGTCTGGCGGGCTTCCGCGAACAGGTTGAACTCGTTGATGATCTGCTCCAGGCGGGTGCGGCTGAAGATCTGCTGGCTGATGGTCTGGAGGCGCTCCCCGATGCTCGTGGTCACGGTGCTCGCGATGAAGTTCGAGGGCACCTTCTGGGGCTGGACCAGGATGAGGGTGGTGGACTGGAAGCTGTCGGGAAGCTTCATGGCATAGAGGCCCGCCGCCACGGGAAAGATCAGCAGGGGGGCGAGGATGAACCATTTGCGCCTCCACAGCAGCCGCGCGTACCGGGCGAAGTCGATCTGGGGTTGGCCGAGGGGGTTTTGCATCGTTTGCCTCATTCTCGTCTTCGGAGCCCGTGCTCTTCCCCTGCCGCCGGCAAGGAAGGGGTCTCGGGATCGCCGCTTCCTAGATCGACGCCGTCAGGCTGGCGTAGACCCGGTTTTCGAAGTAGTCCGCCCGGTTGCTCGACGCATCGTAGCTGCGCCGCTCGTGGCTGGTTCGCAGGGCCGCCTGGAGCCACGAGAGCACCGGGCGCTGGTAGAAGAGGCTGCCGCGGTGCAGGAAGTAGTCGTCGTCCGATTCCCGGGTCTGGCGGCGGACCCCCAGGTACTCCAACCCGAGGAATCCGCCGGGACCCATCTCGGCTACCAGCTCCGCACTTCCACCGCCCTCCCAGTACCTGTCTTCCGGCGCGCCGGAGAGGGTCTCGCGGGGGTTGCCCCACACGTAGTGGGCCCGGGCGTTGCCGCGCAGTACCCGGGTGAGCCGCGCGTCGAGCCCCGCGGTGGCCCGCCGGGTCTCCGTGAGGACCGTGGCGTCGGTTCGGGCGCTTGCCGGCTGGTAGTCCCAGACGTGCTCCCAGCGCAGCCGGCCCCGGGCATGTTCCGAGAGGCGCTGCCGGAGCTCCCCGTAGTAGGTCCAGATCTCTTGGGCGTCCCCGGCCTCCGGAAGGTAGGCCAGGCGGTGTTCCACGCCCGCCAGTCCTTCGGTGCGGGCCGTGAAACGGTGCTCCGCGTCCGCCCCTCCGACCCAGGAGGACGTCCGCTCCCCCTCGTCCGGCACGATCCACTGGTACCCCCCATGCACCCCCAGGCGGGTGTGGGGAGATGGAGAAAGCCCCAAGCGCGCCGTCGCCGTGTGACTCCAGTAATCGTCGTCCCCGGGCAGGCCGCCTTCCGGCTCGAAATAGAGCACCCGAGCAGTGGCGTAGGAAAGGGTCAGCACCGACTGCTGGCGGATCAGGAACGACCCGAACGTGTGGGACCACGACACGGTGCCGTCGTGGTTGTCCCGCCGTCGCCCGCCGCCCAGGGTCTCCTCCTGGGCAAACCCGTACCGCAGATCCAGGGCGTCCCAGTTGCCCAGTTGGAGTGCCAGGTCCTCGCTGGCCCGGTGCCGACGCACGTCCTGCCCTTCCGCGTCTGCCCCGGGATGGGTCACGTAGGTGAACGCGTAACTGCCGGCGTTGGACACCCCTCGGGCCGGCGCCCAACGGTATCCGGCGTTGGCCCCGTACTCGTCGGACCGGTTGGCGTAGCTCGGCTCCACGCCCAGGCGGGGGCTTGCGAACCCCTGTTCCAGGTTCTGCGCCAGGTAACCGCCCGCCGACAGGTGCAGCCGCTCCGCCGCCTGCCAGCCCAGGCTTCCGGCTGCCCGGTGGGACGACGAGTCCCTGTCGGAGGCCGCGTCGCTCTGGTAGACGGAGGTGGTGAAGCGGTAGTCGGCCACCGCGTCCACCCGCGGCGACCGGCGAAGCCACCCCACCCCCAGGCTCGCGTCGCTGTAAAAGGCGTCCTGCCGCCGGGAGTCCAGGCCGTAGTTGTCGGTGTACGTGCCGTCGATCCCAGCGCTTGCGCGCCAGCGGGAAACGGCCCCCTGGGGAAGGATCGACTCCAGGGAGGGCTCGAACCCGCCGTAGTCGAAGAACGACCGGTAGCGCAGGAGGTCCCGCTCGAAGTCGGTCGGCTCCTCCGCCTCCTGGGCTCCCGCCGCGGCGGCCCAGGCCAGGGTTGCCGCGCAGGCGAGCAGGATCGGCAGCATCCTCATGCCTGCCTCACGGGACCACCACCACGTCGCCGGGCAGGAGCAGGAAGTCCTGCTGGTCGCCCCGCTTGATGATCCGCGGCACGTCCACGGGGATGCGCACCGACTTTCCCTCCACCATCCGGGTCACCACGATGTTGCCGGTGCTCGCGAACTCCTGGAACCCGCCGGCCATGGCGAGCACCTGCAAGACGGTCTTGGGGCTGCGCAGCTTCATGATCCCCGGGGTGCCCACCCGCCCCAGGAGGTAGACGTTGTAGCTGTTGGTCTCCAGAAGGGTCACCGTCACCACCGGTTCGGTGAAGAACTCCTTGAGCTTCCCCGTGAGGCCTTCGGCCACCTCCTGGACCGTGAGCCCCCGTACCAGCATCTCCCCGGCCAGGGGCACGGTGATGCGCCCATCGGGGCGCACCCAGACCTGGCGGGAAACGTCGGGGTTCTTCCAGACGTTGATCTCCAGCACGTCCTCCACGCCGATCCGGTAGTGCTCCGCCCCCTCCGCCTCTTGCTCGGCGCACGCCGCCGGGGGACCCCCTGCCAGGAGCAGCGCTCCCGCCACGAGCCCCAGAGCCGTGCCCCACCCAAGCTTGCGCCCGTCAAGTCGCCGGTTCATCCCGACCATCCGCTGCCTCCCCTCTTCGTTCGTCTGGGTCCACTTCAGCCCTGCCCACGCGCCCGGCCGGCGGTGCGCCGGGTTGCCTACCTATCGGCCCCCCGGCCTCGGAACCGGAGCCCGGGGGGCGCGTCGACGAAGAAATTTCCGGCGGTTCCGACGGGTTTCGCCGCCGCGTCCTCCAGGCCGCTACTCCAGTCCCGTCTCGCGAATTTTGTAGAGCAGGGCCTTGTAGCTGATGTCGAGCATTTCCGAGGCCCGCTTGCGGTTCCAGCGGGTCCTCTGGAGGACCTGCTCCAGGACCACCCGTTCGGCTTCCTGTGCCGCGAGCTTGGCCACTTCCTTGAGAGTCTTGCCCTCGTAGCGCCCGGGATCCGCGGGCTCCCCCGTCTTGGCGAATCCGGCGTCCTTGCGGCGCAGGCTCCGTAGCTCGCGCCGCACCCCGTCCAGGTCGCCTACCACCACGACGCGCTTCATGTAGTTCTCGAGCTCCCGGATGTTGCCGGGCCAGGGGTGCTCCTGCATCTCCTGGACGAGGTCCGGAGGAACGGCGGCGTCGGGGCGCTGGTACTGGGCGCGGAATTTCTCCAGAAAGTACTCCACGAGACTCGGGATCTCGTCGCTGCGCTCCCGAAGCGGGGGGATCTGGATGTTCACCACGTTGAGCCGATAGAAGAGGTCGCTGCGGAAGCGGCGCTCTCGGATCTCCTCCTCGATGTTGCGGTTGGTCGCGGCGATGATCCGCACGTCGATGGGCACGGGTGCCTTGCCCCCCACGCGGCACACCTCCGCATCCTGGAGGACATGCAGGAGCTTCGCCTGCAAGTCCACGTGCATCTCCGTGATCTCGTCGAGAAACACCGTGCCCCCGTTGGCGAACTCGAACTTGCCGGGTTTGGTGAAGTTGGCCCCGGTAAACGCCCCTTGCTCGTAGCCGAAGAGCTCGCTCTCGAGGAGATCCCGCGGGAGCGCCGCACAGTTGACCTTGACGAAGGGCTTCCCGCGCCGCGCGGAGCACTCCCAGATGGTTCGGGCGAAGAGGTCCTTGCCCGTGCCGCTCTCTCCCCGGAGCAGCACCGTGATGTCGGTGTCGGCGATCTGGTCCACGATGGCCTGCATTTCGCGCATGCGCCGGCCCCGGCCGAAGAGCAGGGAGTAGGGAGAGCCGTTCTCCACCTGGAGGCGCAGCCGCCGCACCTCCCGTTCGAGTTGGATCCGGTCTTCCGCCCGGCGCAGGGTGAGCTGGAACTCCTCGGGGTGGAACGGCTTCTCCAGGAAGTCGAGCGCCCCGAGCTTCATGCAGTCGACCACGGCGCCCAGGTTCTTGCGGCCCGAGACCATCAGCACGCTGGTCTCGAGACCGCTGGTGGCTACCTCCGCCAAGACCTCCCGCCCGTCCATGTCGGGAAGGTAGAGGTCGATGAACGCAACGTCGGGCCGCAGCCTCCGGAACGACTCGAGCCCCGCGTGCCCGTTGCGCTCGTGGTGCACCGCGTACCCGTTTTCGCGGAACAGCCGCGTAAGGTGGTCGGCGGTATAGCCGTCCGCCTCTACGACCAAGATCGACGTCTGCATGGGTTCCCTGGCATCCTGCGAGAAGAGGAACCGCCGGCCTGCGAGACGGCAAGCGGAAGCAAGGGGCGTGCCGTGCAGAGGCGGCCCTTCGGGCGAGCACAGAAACTCCCTCCGGCAAGTGGAAGAAGAATGTCCAATCCCGATGGGAGCGAAGGAGAGGTGGTGGCGGGGGTAATATAATGGGAAAACAATTTCCCTGTGGGTAGCGGGTGCCCCAGGGGCGGACCCACGGAGGAAGGGACGCAAGGGGCGCCCCCGTTGAGGAGCCAGCCCGTTCGGAAGGGTCAAGTCGGCGCCGGCCAGCGCCTCAGGCCGCTGCCCCCAGCGCTTGGTCCACGGCGGGGGCAAAGAGGGCGGAGACATCGCCGTCCAGGCGGAGGGTGACCAGGGGAAGGCCGTCGTGGTCGGTTCGCCCGCGGTTCACGATGACGTAGGGTACGCCCCGGCGGGCGGCCAGAAGGGGAAAGCCCGCGGCGGGGTGGACCGAGAGGGTGGACCCCAGCGAGAGGGCGAGATCGCACGCGGCGGCGGCCCGGGCGGCCCGCTCCAGGTCCTCGGTGCGCAGGGCCTGGCCGAAGCTGATGGTGGCGGGCTTGAGAAAGCCTCCGCAGGGGCAGCGGGGGGCGCGGCCGCTCGCCGCGAAGGCGGCGTAGGTCTCCTCCAGGGGCGCCTCTACCCCGCAGGTGAGGCAGGTCACCCGGGAGTCGGTCCCGTGGAGCTCCACCAGGCGCTGCCGGGAGGTGCCGGCCCGCTCGTGGAGGCCGTCCACGTTCTGGGTGACCACGGCCTCCAGGCGCCCGGCCTCCTCCAGCCGGGCGCAGGCCCGGTGGGTGGCATTGGGAGCCGCGCCGCGGGGCCGCGGCCGGCGCTCCAGCGTCCCCACCCACGATTCCCCCCCGGCGGCCGCCGAGCGCAGGAACTCGCCGAGCTCTACGGGCCGCCGAACCTTCCACACCCCGTCGGGCCCCCGGAAGTCGGGGATGCCGCTCCCGGTGGATACGCCCGCTCCGGTAAACACCATCACGCGGCGCGCCCGCGCCAGCAGCTCGACGAGGCGCGGGTCCGGTGCGCTGGTCTCCATCTGCCTCCTCGCGACGACGAGGCATCATTTCATCAGAACGGGGAGGGGTCCGCAAGGGGAGCGCGGCCCTGGATCCACCGCCTGGGTGGCAAACGGGGTCCGGGAGCCCTTGCGCTCCGTTCCTCGACACCCAGGACTTCCTGCAGCAGACGTTGGATGTCCCGAAGGTCGATGTCGTCCTTCGGAACTCGCTCTTCGAGGACCTCAAGGAGGCATCCTGCGGGAGGCGGTCGATGTTCTCTAGCCGGAAGTGGAAGTTCCGTGTCCGGCACATCTTGGAGGCGGTGTCCGGAGCGAAGGATTACCTAACAGGCCTGTCGTTCGACGACTTCCGGCGCGACTCCAAGACCGTGGACGCGGTACTCACCAAGCTCATCGTGATCGGTGAGGCGGCCGCGCTCGTGCCGGCCGAGGTTCGCCGATGATGCGGATCGGCCCGATCTGCCCGCAGGCGATGCTGGCGTCGCTGGTGTCTTCGAACCGGACGCTCTATCGCTTCTTCCATTCTCCGGCATCGTCCTGCACCCACCAACCGGCCTGGGCCTTGTCGCGCCACTCCCGGGCGAAGACTTCCTGGACCTGGTTCACCTGCTGGGGCTGGAGATCCAGGGCGCGGGCGACCTCGGCATAGAGCTGGCGGCGGGCCGCGTTGTCCGCTTCGACCAGCCGCTTCACGGCGGCCACCTCCGAGAGCCCAAGGCCGCCCGTATCCCGCAATTGCAGGAACCCGTCGCGGTCGATGCCCACCTGCCCCTTGGCGTAGTGGTCGACGAGCTGGGCGTGGCGTTGGGCGATCTGGTCCTTGAGCGCCCGAATGGTTGGATTGCTGACGGTCGCGGCCTCCTCGGCGTGGGCGGCCCGGGGTCCGAGCCACCCCGTCCACCCGTGGGCTGCAGGGGGTGGGTCGAGCTGCGTCTGGGGCTTCGCCCCCTTCTCCTGGTAGACCTCCTCCACGATCTGCTTCGCCGCCTCCTCCACCTTGGCCGCCGGAAAGTACACGTTCACCGTGACACAGGCCGCGATCAGGGCCACGGGGGCCAGGGCGGCCAGGGGAGGCATGCGCGGGCGCCACAGCTTGCGTTGGGATCTCATGGCGACTCCTTTCTTCCGGCGCGCTCACGGCCGGGGTTCGGGTTCGGCGTCTCCCTGGGCAAGCCGGCGCAGCCTTCGGACCATGTCCGAGAAGCGGATCCGGTTGTCCGGGTTCTGGTTGATGACGTTGATTCCCCCGAGGAACGGACGCTTCACCAGGTACTCGACCCCCTGTTCCCGGATGAGGCCCCGCACCGTGAACACGTCGTTCGACAGGGTGCATTCGAAGCCGATACGGTCGTAGGGGAACTGGCGGAAGAGGCTGGTCAGGATGGAGACCCCGGCGCCCCCCAGGGCGGACCCGGTGCTCAGCAGCGAGATGGCGTTGACCGCTTTCAGGCTCACCTGTTGCTCCACGCCCTTGACCGGCTCTGACTGCGCCCGCAGGTGAAACGCCACGGGCTGGCCGTAGGCCACGCGCACCCCGGTTAGGGCGGCCGAGATCCGGCCGGTAACCTGTCCCACGTCGAGAGCCCCGCTGAGCCGCTCCATGTCCATGCCGGTCGCCTGGAAGTCGCCGGCGATCTCCCGGCCTGCGGCGAAGGGCTGACGCACCGCAAGACCCCTGACCTCGAACCGGCCGCCGAAGAGCTCGCCCGTCAGGGTCCCGGCCGTGGCGAGCTCCCGGGCGTCGATCGTGACGGGATCGAGAACGCCCCCGAGCCTCCCCTCCACCGCGAGCCCCTGGGTGGGAATCCGTCCCAGGTCCAGAGCCTCCGCCTGTACCGCCAGGGCGGCGCGGAAGGCCGGTGACAGGGGTTCCTCGACCCGAAGCCGGCGCAAGGCGAGCCGCCCGCCGAACAGGGGCACTTCCACGGTGCCGCCGAGGTACAGGCGGTTGGGCACGAGCGCGACCGGCAGATCCAGGGGGCCCAGTTCCATCCCGGCCAGGGCCAGGCGTTCCAGCCGCAGTCGCCCCCACCCGGGCCCCTCCGGGGGAGCCGCGGCCGCCCCGGTGCGGCCCAGGGCGTACGCGAGGGGAACCTCGAGCTCTGCCCCCGAGAGCATAGCCGGTTGCCCGGGGGCCGCCAGCCCGCCGGAGCGCACCTCGAGCAGGCCCCGGAAGTCCACGTCCCGGTCCAGGCCCTCGAACGCAAGCTCGAGCTTGGCGGTGCCCTGGGCCTGGAGGGCACCCAGATCGGGACGCGAAGAGGCCAGGGGGTCCCGCACGAAGGTCTGGAAGAGGGTCTCCAGGACCGCCTCGTCCACCACGAGCCGGCCCCGATGGCGCCAGCGCTCCTGCTCGCGGCGCAGGTCGCCGGCCAGGTGCAGGGCGGCCACGCCCTGGAGCCGCGCGTCGGCGGCGACGTCTTGGAGGGCGCCGTCCCGGGGGGTGGCCTCGAGGCGAAGACCCAGGGGGGTGCGGGAGAGGTCCAGGTACACGGTATTCCAGAGGGCCTCGCCCGCTCGGAGGCTGAGCTCACCCAGGAGTCGGGGGGTGTCCGGGGCGGCGGGCCCGTCTCGCCACTCCACCGAGAGGTCCCCCTCGAGTCCCTGGGCCAGGAGCTCGCCGTCCGGGGAGCTGAACCCCGCACCCCGAAACGGGAGCTTCGCCTCCACCCGCCCCCCCTCCTCGAGCGGCTCCACCCGGGCGGCAAGAGCCACCATTCCCTCCACCGTCCAGGCCTGGCCCGGAAAATCCGTCGCAGCCCCAAGAAGCTCCACGAGAGCGCGCGCCGGAAGGCCTTCCCCGGCGAGCCGGCCTCCCAGCCTGCCCTTGGCCAGCACAAGCTCTCCCTCCAGGCGGCCGAGGGCGTCTGCGTCGACTCCGAAGCCGTCCACGCGGACGGCCTCCCCGTCGAGGGCCACACTGCCCCGGGCGCCCACCTGCCCCAGGGGCAGGACCCGGCCGTCCCAGCGCACCTGCCCTGCGCCCAGGGACAGGGA